>NZ_JAGYFX010000021.1:0-74457 GCF_019946615.1 Pseudomonas sp. BF-R-01 | reverse complement strand
TCGCCGGCAAGCCGGCTCCTACAGGGGGCACGTACGCTTTTGATTCCCACCACTCATCAGGCCGAGCGTTAGCTCGCCTTCCGCTTTTGATCTGAGCGCCCCCTCGAGAGGCCGAGCGCAGGTTCTGCGCAGTGGGCAACCCGGCATGGATGCCGGGTTAGCCGCCCCCGGCCATGGATGGCCGATGGCGGCGGGCCCACGGAGCAGGACCGGAGCGAGGGCATGCCGAGCATTAGCGAGGCACCGAACGAAAGGGGCAAGAGCCCTTGGTTACTTGGGGCTCTTCCAAGTGACTCGCCGTAAGGGCGAAACCGCCAGCCGCCATAACCCCAGAAACGGATATACACACCACATAGCAGACAAAAAAAACGGGAGTCCCCAAGGACTCCCGTCTTTCAAACTACCGCCAACCCATCACTTAGCCTGGTAAATGATCCCCGGGCTGCACTGAACCATCTGGTAATGATCCGGCAAACCGTTCAGCGCTTCGGACGCGCCAAGGAACAGATAACCGCCAGGCTTCAACGTGCTGTGGATGCGCAACAGGATGTCTTTCTTCACCTCGGCGGAGAAATAGATCAGCACATTGCGGCAGAACACGATGTCGAACTTGCCGAGACTCGCGTAGCTGTCCAGCAGGTTGAACGAGCGAAACTCCACCCGACTCTTGATCGGCGCCTTGATGGCCCAGCGCCCCGGCCCTTTCGGGTCGAAATAACGTTGAAGACGCTCGGGCGACAACCCGCGGCCGATGGCCAGGCTGTCGTACTCGCCAGTCTTGCAGTTGGTCAGCATGGTGCCGGACAGGTCAGTGGCAACGATCTGCACACCCATCTTCAACTGGCCCATATTGACCCGCTCGAACTCGTCGATGGACATCGACAGCGAATACGGTTCCTGACCCGACGAGCAGGCCGCCGACCAGATTCGCAAGCGTTGCCCCGGAGCCGCCTTGATCGCTTCGGGCAGTACCTTGTTCTTCAAGACTTCAAACGGATAGGTGTCACGAAACCACAGGGTTTCGTTGGTCGTCATGGCATCGACCACCAACTCGCGCAAACCGCTGCGCGGCTGGGTCTGGATGCGCTGAACCAGCTCACCCAGGGACTTGATGCCTTGCTGTTCCATCAGTTTGTTGAGACGGCTCGAGACCAGGTACTGCTTGTTTTCACCGAGCAAAATGCCACAGGCTTTTTCCAGGAAGACCCGGAACTGTTCGAAATCCAAATTACCCGTAGACAAAGATGCCGCCTCTTAAATCGTGTTAATCACCAGGGGCAAAAGGCCCCTAGCTGATGTCTGCTGCTTTGATCCGGTCAACTACCCGGGATGCCAGGTCATCAGGACGGAATTTGGCCAGGAAGTCATCGGCACCGACTTTCTTGACCATCGCCTGATTGAACACACCCGACAACGAAGTATGCAGGATGATATGAAGCTTTTGCATGCGAGGGTCGTTGCGGATCTCGGCCGTCAGGGTGTACCCGTCCATCTCCGGCATCTCGATGTCGGAGATCATCATCAGGAACTCTTCTTCCGGCTTCTTACCCTCATCGGCCAGTTTGCGCAGGTATTCCAGCGCTTGCCGTCCGTCGTTCAACGCCACCACTTCGACACCGACCGTTTGCAGGCAACGCGTGACCTGCTTGCGCGCCACCGACGAGTCATCGACCGTCAGCACCCGCAGCGACAGCGCCTTGTGCTGGGTTTCGACATCGACCACGCCGACGGAAATCGCTTCCGGTGTCGGCGCCACTTCCGCCAGGATCTTCTCGACGTCGATGATTTCGACTAACTGATTGTCGACCCGAGTCACAGCCGTCAGGTAATGATCGCGTCCGGTGCCCTTGGGAGGCGGATGAATCTCCTCCCAGTTCATGTTGACGATGCGTTCCACCGAGCGCACCAGGAAACCCTGGGTCTTGGTGTTGTACTCCGTGATGATTACGAACGGATTGCTTTGATCTTTAAGCGCCCCGGAACCGGTCGCCATTGCCAGATCAAGGATCGGAATGGTCGCCCCCCGGATATTTGCCACACCGCACACGACAGGACTGGACTTGGGCATCAGGGTCAGCTTGGGGCATTGCAGCACCTCGCGAACCTTGAACACGTTGATCCCGTACAGCTGCTGGCCGTCGAGACGGAACAACAACAGCTCCAGGCGATTCTGCCCTACCAGTTGCGTGCGCTGGTTTACCGAATCCATTACACCAGCCATGCCCAGACTCCTACACCAACGCTAAGTGTGTTGCGACGCACATTCATCACTAAACGGCACGGCGCTTGCTTTTTAACTTTTATGAACACAGAACCGACATTTTTCCGACGCCTGACATCACCTATCCGCAGATTGCTCTGTGCAGTGTCGGCCGTTTGCCTGTTCAACGCTGGCAGCCCTGCCTTTGCTGACGCAGTTACCTTGCCTGACATGCTTATCGGCGTCACCCAGGGCTTTCTTGAATTCACCGTAGAAGACTATCTGGCTACCAGTCAAACGGAAGGTCGCTACGAAATCCAGGTCAACCAGCTCGACCAGCGACTGCGCATGCCCATGTGCGACAAGGAATTGACAGCCAGCCTCGAGAGTCCGGCCAAGCCGCTGGGCCGGGTCACGGTCAAGGTTCGCTGCGAGGGGGCATCACCCTGGACAGTCTTCGTACCCGCTCAAGTCCGCCTGTTTCGCGACGTTGTGACCGTCACCCGACCCCTGCGTCGCGCAGGGATTGTCGAGCCCGATGACGTGACGCTGCGCGAGCGTGACATCAGCCTGATCGGCCAGGGCTACTTCACATCCGTAGACCAGGCGATCGGCCAGCGACTTACCCGACCAATGGTCACCGACCAGGTGATTACCCTGGTTCATCTCGAACAGGCGGAAGTCATTAGCAAAGGCGATCAGGTGGTGATTACCGCCCGCAGTGGTACGCTCAGCGTGCGAATGCCCGGCGAGGCCCTGTCCAACGGCGGCATGGCCGAGCAGATACGGGTGAAAAACCTCAATTCCAAACGGGTCATCAAGGCGCAGGTTACCGCGCCAGGTCAGGTGGAAGTGTCCATGTAGGATTCTCTGTTCGTGAAGATGTGGCGTTGCCCGAGGCTGTTCCCTAAACTGTGCCGCATGCAGGAGAAGTGCTGGCGCATGCGGGCCCATTTGATAAATGGGTCTAAAGTTTTCACAGGGAGAGCCGAAAACATGGCAAGCGTCCAAATACTCAGAGGTTTTTTACCATGGTCATCGATTTCAGCCGTTTGAACAGCTCCTCGCCACTTACGGGCAGTACACGTACCAGCGTTGCCAAGGAAACTGCCGATGCCGGCAAATCCGCGCCGCTGAATACCCCGGCCGAACAGGCCACTGCCATCAAAAGCGGGGAATCGGTACACCTCAGCAATGAGGCTCAACAGTTGCAACAGGTCACTGACAAGCTGCGCGATCAGCCTGCCGTCGACAACGCCCGTGTGGCCGAGTTGAAAGCAGCGATTGCCGATGGCAGCTATAAAGTCGACAGCAGCCGTGTAGCCAGCAAACTGCTCAACTTCGAAGCCCAGCGCTAGGCTACGGCCCGCGCCAGGCTTTTGGACGCTTAAAACCCAAGGCCAGCCATGCAAGACACTAATTTACTGCAACTGATCACCGACGACTTTGCTCCAGCGCAACACTTGCTTGAGTTACTGCAAACCGAGTCCCTCGCCTTGCACGGTCGGGACATGCCACTGCTCGAAGAGATTCTGGCGCAGAAACAGGCATTGATCATTCTGCTTGAACAGCATGGCCGCAAGCGCAGCGAAATCCTCGCCAGCCTCAACCTGCCGACCAATCGCAACGGCCTGGAGCAACTCGCCAGCCATTCGAGCATTGGCGAGCAGTTGCTGGCCCAGAGCGATGTGCTGACCGATCTACTGGCTCAATGCCAGGCGGCGAACGCCAATAATGGCCAGTCCATCCTGGTCCAGCAGGCCGCCACGGCCAATCAGCTGAAAATCCTGACCGGCGGTGAACCGCCAGCGCTTTATGACGCCCGCGGATCAACCGCCAAGCTTGCGAAGCCGCGCCCGCTCAGTCAGGCTTGAGCCCGCAAATGACCGCGCCCTATCAAGACTCGCAACATGCTGGCAATATACTGGCCAGCCGTAGTCATATTTTGTCTGGAGATTGATGAACCGTGTCCAATGCCTTAACCGCGGAAGATGCCCCGCAGCCACCCAAGGTGCTTACCACACCGTTGGAAATCTCCGGCAACCTGCGCCAACTGCAAGAAAGCCATGACCCGCTGATCATCACGTTCCATGAGCGCACCCAGCGCTTCCAGAGCTATCTGGTGGACGTGGACCGCGAGCGCGGGACCATCGCGCTCGACGAAATGATCCCGCGTGACGGCGAGCGCTTCATGCTGGCCGGCGAACCGTTCAAGGTCGAAGGCTTTCACGAAGGCGTGCGCATTGCCTGGGAAAGCAACGGTCAACTGACCATCGACGAGTCCGGTGACAGCCGCTGCTATCGTGGCCCGCTGCCGAATGAAGTGGTTTATCACCAGCGCCGCAATGCCTTCCGCGCAGCCTTGAAGCTGGCCCAACTGGTCAACGTCGATCTGGACGGTGAAAAACTCAAGGCGCCGATCAGCGGCAAGCTGTTGGACATCTCCGCCACCGGCTGCAAGTTGCGCTTTGAAGGCGACATCACCGGCAGCCTGCAATTGGGTCAGGTCTACGACCGCTTCGCCGCCGCCCTGCCTTTTGGCAAAATGACGGCACCGGTCGAACTGCGTTATCTGCACTTCGAAGAAAGAATCTCCACCACCTTCGCCGGCATCCGCTTTCACAACATGAGCGGCCTGGTGCAGCGTCAGGTCGAGCGTTTCGTCTACCAGCTTCAGCGCGAAGCACGACGTTTCGACAAAGACGACCTGTAATTCAAGCACCCATAAAAAACGGGCAGTCCCTTGCGGTGACTGCCCGTTTTTTTTATGCCCAGGTTTAAGGCCTGGCCTCGGTGAAGCTTTGCTCGCGACCCGCGTCAGGGTCCTCCGGAGGTGGAGTGGTGGGTGTCTCGGCCTCCGACTCAGGAGCCGGATCAGGATTGGCCGGGCTCTGCATCTGGTCCTGCACCACTTGTTCATCGACACGCGGATCAAGGCAAGCCACCAGCGGCGAACTCGACATGCTGTCCGGCATGGCGACGTGATGCAGCGGCGCATCGTCCACCTGATGCAG
The DNA here is from genome assembly GCF_019946615.1 of Pseudomonas sp. BF-R-01. Lineage (NCBI taxonomy): Bacteria > Pseudomonadati > Pseudomonadota > Gammaproteobacteria > Pseudomonadales > Pseudomonadaceae > Pseudomonas > Pseudomonas sp. BF-R-01. The sequence goes on along the minus strand of NZ_JAGYFX010000021.1, from coordinate 69,243 downwards.
GTTGGTCACCGCTTTCGGGCGGATCCGCCACACCAGCACCAACGCAAAGAAACTGAAGAAGGCGTAGAGCATCTGGCTGCCGAACATCTTCATCAGTACCCCGGCGACCAACGGCCCGATACTCGCGCCGACACCGTAGGTCACCAGCAACATCGCCGTCAGTGACACCCGCCGATCAGCCTCGACGTGGTCATTGGAAAACGCGACCGCCAGCGGGTACAGGCAAAATTTCACCAGCGAGCAGATAAAACCGGTGATGAACAACACCTCCAGCGGCACCTGCTTCATGATCGCCAGCGGCAACGCGGCGAGGGCCAGTACCAGTGCAAAACAGCGAATCAACAGCGCCCGGTCATAACGGTCGGACAACCAGCCCAACGGCCACTGCACCAACAGGCCGGCAAAAATGCAGCTACCCATGAACAGACCGACCTGCTCCGTGGACAACCCTTGCTGCGAGGCATACAGCGGCGCCAGACCGTAGAACGAGCCGATGATCAGCCCCGCCCCCAGCACCGTACTCAACGACTGCGGCACGCGCTTGATAAAGAAGCGCGGCTCCATCGGTGCCGGATGCAGCGGCGCCGGGTGAATCCGCCGTGTCAGGGCCACCGGCACCAGGCACAGGGCAAAGCACAGGGCGACCAGCATCAGCAGCTCCAGACCGAGGCCCGGGTGCATGACCAGAATCAGCTGCCCCAGCACCAGGCCAAGATAAGAAGCGATCATGTAACCGCTGAACACCGTGCCGCGCTGCGAGGCTTCGGCCTGCTCATTGAGCCAGCTTTCGATGACCATGTACTGGCACATCATGCCGAGACCCACGATGACCCGCAGGAATATCCACGCCGGCAGCCAGTCCACCAGACCATGGCCCAGCACCGCCGCGCCGACAATCCCGGCGCAGGCCGAATAAGCCCGGATATGTCCGACCCGGGCAATCAACCGGTGACCGATCTTGCCCCCCAGCACCAGGCCGAAATAGTTGGCCGCCATCAACGCACCGACCCACAGGCTGTCGACATGGTCGGCCGCCAGGCGCAAGCCCAGGTAAGTACTCAGCAAGCCGGAGCCGATCAACATCATCAGCGAGGCGAAATACAGCGCTCGAAAGGGTTTCCAGATTTGGCGCATCGGCGTTCCGAGCGGCTCCTTGCGGTAAGAAACGGGCTATCCGAAAGATAGCCCGAAGACGAAGGTTCGTCAGGCCTGGGCGGCTAAAACACGGCGCTCCCAGGGCGTAATTTCATCAAAGAAGCTGGTCAACTCCATGGTCTTCGAAGCGACGTAGCCTTCGATGAACTCCTTGCCGAACAGTTCCTTCGCCAATTGGCTACGTTTCAGACGCTCGAGCGCGGCATGCAAGGTACACGGCAACGAAAGATTATCCGGCACCTCGAATTCGCCCTGGATCGCTTCACTCGGCTCCAACCTGTTTTCAATGCCATACAACCCTGCCGCCAGGCTCGCTGCAATCGCCAGATACGGGTTGGCATCAGCCCCCGGCAGGCGATTTTCCACCCGACGCGCCACCGGCGAGCTGGCCGGGATGCGCAAACCGGCCGCCCGATTGTCGTGGGACCAGCAGGCATTATTCGGTGATGCGAACGGATGGCACAAGCGCTGATAGGAGTTCACGTTCGGTGCAAATAATGCCGTGAAATCCGCCATGCCGGCCTGCTGGCCACCGATGAAGTGACGGAAGGTCGCCGTCGGCTCGCCAGCCTCGTCGCTGAAGACGTTACGCCCGGTGGCGATCTCCACGACGCTCTGGTGAATATGCATCGAACTGCCCGGCGTGTGCGCCAGTGGCTTGGCCATGCAGACCACCGTCAGCCCATGCTTGAGTGCCACTTCTTTAAGCAAATGCTTGAACAGCAATGTCTGGTCGGCCAGCAACAAGGGATCGCCGTGCAGCAGGTTGATCTCGAACTGACTGACGCCCATCTCGTGCATGAACGTATCGCGCGGCAAACCGAGGGCCGCCATGCACTCATAGACTTCACTGAAAAACGGCCGCAAGCCGTTATTGGAACTGACACTGAACGCCGAATGACCGTCCTCGCGCCGCCCGTCCAGGCCTACCGGCGGCTGGAACGGTTGCGTCGGGTCGGTGTTGGGCGCGAAGACGAAAAACTCAAGCTCGGTGGCCACCACCGGCGCCAGCCCAAGGGCCGCGTAACGAGCGATAACTGCTTTGAGTTGACCACGAGTCGACAGAGGGGAGCTTTCACCGGTCAGTTCGTCCGCATCGCAAATGGCCAAGGCACGCGGCTGTTTGCTCCAGGGCAAGCGGTGGATCTGCGCAGGGTCGGGCACCAGCGCCAGGTCGCCGTCATCGCTGCCGTAAAAACGCGCTGGCGGATATCCGCCCATGATGCATTGCAGCAGCACACCCCGCGCCATCTGCAAACGCCGCCCCTCGTGAAAGCCTTCGGCCGTCATGACCTTGCCACGGGGCACGCCGTTCAAATCCGGCGTAACACATTCAATCTCATCAATGCCCGTCAATCGCTGCGCGAGTGAGCGCTGGCCACCGGTTGTCATGACGCAATCCTTTGTAGTTGTGCAAGCCGCGAACGGCGACCGTACAAAATAGGCTCCGCGTGTTCGGAATATCAAGCAGCGACTTGCAAATACACCCTCACGGATCACGCTCGCTCCTACAGGGGGATGCGGTGTTTTCAGGGGAGATGGAGGCTGAACACTCCACCGCCCAACGGGCCGCCATTGCTGATTTCAGTGCGCCCACCGATCCCGTTGCGCTGATGCAACGCGGCAATCCGTCCGGCGAAATACAGGCCCAGGCCGGTGCTGCCGCTGCTGTGGTTGATGCCCTGCACGTAATCGGCCTGACGCTCGATCATCTCGGCCGGATAACCCTCGCCATCGTCGTTGATGGTCAACACCAGTTGCCCGGCCTCGTCGCTCACCGTGATCAACAATGCGTGACGGGCGTAACGGATGGCGTTGTTGATGCTGTTGGCCAGCACCGACGCAATCAGCTCACGGTCGAAAAAACCCAACGGGCTCAGCGGGTCCACTTCATAGGTCGCCATGATGCCGCGACTGGCGAACACGTCCTGATGGCAGGCCAGTTGCGCTTCGATGAAGTCATCCAGTTCGTGGTAAGCCGGCTGCAATGGCATCTGGTTGACGCCAAGTTTGTACAGCCCCAGCAACTGCACCAGCATGCCGTTGAGGTGGGCGAACTCAAACTCGATCACACCCTGCTCCGGGGTGTGCCGCTCCGGGTCGGGCAAGCGCGCCAGCCATTGGCTGTGTGCCTGCATTAGCATCGCCAGAGAGTTCTTCATGTCGTGCACGGTGGAAGCAATCACCGTGGAGAAATCCAGTGCCGGGTTGTCTTGGTTCATCCGCTGAACGCCTTGATTTTCAGTTTCTGATAACGCGCATATCGCGCATCGGTGTCGGGCATCAGGCCGACCGTTTTCAGGCAGGCACGACATTCTTCAAGTTCCGCCGATGGCGCGCTGGTGTCGGTGCCATGCAGCAGCGATTGCGCCATGTTCAACGCAATACTGATGTTCTTCGGTTGCAACGCCAGGGCTTTGCGGAACACCGCCCGCGCCTCCACCAGGTTGCCGGTCTTGTACACCCGCACGCCTTGACGGTTGAGTTCCGCCGCATCGTTGCCGGAGTTGAGGATGCTTGGGTCGTCGGTCAGCTTGGCGATGCCCTGCATCACTGTCGGATCGTCGCCGTAGATTTCTGCGCAATTTTTCAGCATCGACTTGCCGGCGTCAGCCTGCCCAAGCATTTGCAGCTGCTTGGCCACCAGCAGCGCCGCTTCGGCACTCATGAATTGCTCCATGCCATCGAGTCGCAACATCGCCTGCTCGGTGAGCTTTTCTGCGGTTTCGGCGTCGTTGAGCAACAGGCTGGTGGCCTTCATCAACCGCGCACGAATCTGCAGGCCCGGGTCGGAAGGGTTTTCCTTGGCCACGGCACTCAGCGTGGTGTTGATTTCCAGCCGGGTCCGGGTGTCCAGGCCCTTTTCGCTGCCCTTGCTGATCAACGCATGGGCGAGGCCGAGGTTGCTTTCGGCGTCCTTGAAACGTGACTGGGCACCTTGGCTGACGGCCTGACGGTAAGCTTTGGACGCGGTATCGAAATCTTCGTTGGTCATCGCCAGCTTACCCAGCAGCGCTTGCCGGCGTACGGCCAGCGGCGACAAACGAATCGCCTCCTCCAACACCTGTTGCGCAGCCTTGGTGTCGCCCTCGGCGACCAGCACATCGGCCATGCCGTCATAGAGCGCCGGCATCATCGGAAACACTTTCAACGCTTTTTCGTAGATGCCCTTGGCCTGGCTGACCTGACCCCGCTTGAACAGCAACTGGCCCAGCCCGGCAAACGCCCATGGCAAAGGCCGGTCGGCAATGATGCTGTCGTAGAGTCGCTCCAGCGCTTCGTTCTGGTTCAAGTCGCGCAAGGCATCGGCGCGGTAGCGCAAACACAGCGGCGAGTAGCGGATGTCCTGCTTGCACAAGGCGATGCAGGCATTGAGCACTTCAACCGGTTTACCGCGATCGAGCGCCTGCAGGATCGGCTTGAGCAAGGTCTTGCGCTGCTCCAGACGCTCCAGGCGCTGGGCCAGGCCGGAACGGTTGAAGGGTTTGGTCAGGTAAGCATCGGGCTCGTGCTCCAGGGCGCTGAGCACCATCGCCTGGCTGGTCTCGGCGGTGACCATGACGAACACGGCTTCATGGCTGATCAGCTTCTCGACCATCAGGTCTTCGAGAACCTGCTGACCGTTCTTCTTGCCATCGCCGAGGTGGAAATCCTGGAGGATGAAATCGTAGGACTTCTGCGAACACATGCGCAGCGCCTGCTCGCCGGTGTCGGCGGTGTCCACGTCCTTGACGCCCAGCTCACGCAGCATGGACCTGACGGAACTGCGGAAATCCGAGAAATCATCGACGATCAAAAAACGCTTTTGGTGATACGACAGCATCGAAGATTTCCAGGCAATTTTAAGAAGAAGATCATGACTGTCCGGGTTATCGGCCAGCAGGGCCATTCACTTGAAGAATTGGAATGCATTTGCGCCGCTGGAGTCCAAATTTAAAAGGGCCGCGAATGCGGGCTAAATATTTGAAGGCGTTATTGAAAAACGGGATTATCCTGATTTATTGCAACGCGTCTGCTACCCCTCTTTCAGACCCAGACGCTCCCGTCGTCGGCACAGGCAAAAGTTATGACCACCACTCCCAATCGCTCAGCGAATTCCAATGAGCGAAAGACCCTGATCCCCAGTACCCTGGATTTTCCGGTGGTGGGAATTGGCGCGTCGGCAGGTGGGCTGCAAGCCATCAAGCTGTTCTTCGAAAACATGCCGCAGGACAACGGCATGGCGTTCGTGATCATTCTTCACCTCTCCCCCGATCACCAGAGCATTGCCGACAGGATCGTCCAGGAATCGACCGCGATGCCGGTTCTGCAAGTCACTGAAAGGGTGTCCATCGAGAAAAACCATGTGTACGTCATTTCACCGGCGCAACGCCTGTCGATGAACGATGGTTTTCTTGAGGTCAGTACCAGCGATACCCGGGAATCCCGGCACGCCTCGATCGATCTGTTCTTCCGCGACCTGGCCGATGTCCATCGGGAACGAGCGTTCTGCCTGGTGCTGTCGGGCACTGGCTCCGACGGTGCCGTCGGTCTTTCGCGCATCAAGGAACAGGGCGGCGTCACGCTGGCGCAGGCACCGGAAGACGCCGAGTTCGACGGCATGCCCCGCGCCGCCATCGATACCCGCATGGTTGACCTGGTTCTGCCGGTCGTTGAAATGCCGCAAAAACTGCTGGAGCTGTGGCGTAACTCTCAGGAAATCAGCTTGCCCATCGCCAACGACCCCGAACCGCAGACCATTGTCGCCATCTCCGAACGCGAAGCGCTGGTGGCGGAACAAATGCTGCACGACATCCTGATCCAGCTGCGTACCGGCACCGGCCATGATTTCAAACACTACAAACGCGCCACCGTGTTGCGCCGGATCGAACGGCGGATGCAGGTCACGTCTCAACCGGATCTGGCGTCCTATTTCCATTACCTGCAAAACAATCCCGAAGAAACCAAGGCCCTGCTCGGCGACATGCTGATCGGCGTGACCAACTTCTTCCGCGATCGCGAGGCCTTCGAAGCGCTGGAGCGCGATGTCGTGCCGCAACTGGTCAGTGCCGCCGTGTCGGCGCAGCCCGAGAAAGAAGAAATTCGCGTCTGGTCTGCGGGTTGTTCCACCGGCGAAGAAGCCTACAGCCTGGCGATGTTGCTCAGCGATCAACTGCAACTGGACGCCAGTGCGGCATCGCTGCAACTGTTTGCCACTGACATTGACGAGCGCGCCATCAGCGTCGGCCGGGCCGGGCTGTACCCGCAAGCCATCGTGACCGACGTGCCGCCCACGCGACTGCGACATTACTTCCTCAAGGAAGATGACCATTACCGGATTCGCAAGGAAATCCGCGAAAAAGTCCTGTTCGCCAAACACAGCCTGCTGTCCGATCCGCCGTTCTCGCAGATCGACCTGATCGTGTGCCGCAACCTGCTGATCTATCTCGATCGCGAAGTGCAGCGCGAAATCCTGCAAATGTTCCACTTTGCCCTGCGCCCCGGCGGGTTCCTGTTTCTCGGCTCCTCCGAGAGCGCGGACGCGTGCCACGAACTGTTCGCCCCGGTGGACAAACGCAACCGGATCTTCCGCGCCAAAACCGGTACGGCCAACAGCCGTCGCACGCCGACCATGCCGCGTGGAGGCTACGTGCGGACCAACATTTCCCAGCAGCCGACGCACAGCGGTGTACAGCGCAAAACCTCTTTCGCCGATATCCATCAACGCGCCCTCGAACAGTCGGCGCCACCGAGCGTGATCGTCGACGCCAACGCCGACATTCTGCACATGAGTGAAAGTGCCGGGCGTTTCCTGCGGCACGTCGGTGGTGAGATGTCGCGCAATTTACTGACGTTGATCCTTCCAGAGCTGCGCCTGGAACTGCGCACCACGTTGTTCCAGGTTCAGCAGAGCAGCCTGTCAGTCAAATCCCGCGAGGTGTCGATCAAGCGTGATGAGCGGCGTTATCTGATCGATCTGGTCGCTCATCCCTACAAGGATGAAGGCTCGGACAGCGAGTACGTGCTGGTGATTTTCGAGGAGGTCGAAGTCGATCCTTCAGAACTGGCGGCGACCACCGTGCTGCAGAACGAGAACCAGGTGCTGTCCAACCTCGAACGCGAACTGCAACGCACCAAGCTGCATTTGCAGGACACCATCGAACAATCGGAAGTCTCCAGCGAAGAGCTCCAGGCCTCCAACGAAGAAATGCAGGCGATCAACGAAGAACTGCGCTCGGCCACCGAAGAGCTGGAGACCAGTAAAGAAGAGCTGCAATCCATCAACGAAGAGTTGCTGACGGTCAATTTCGAGCTGAAAACCAAGGTCGAAGAAACCGACAAGATCAACGACTACCTGACCAACCTGATCGCCTCCACCGACATCGCCACGGTGTTTGTCGACCGCAGCATGCGCATCAAGTGGTTCACCCCGCGCGCCACCGACATTTTCAGCATGCTGCCGGTGGACACCGGGCGCTCCCTGCTCGACATCACCCATCGCCTGCATTACGACAACCTGGCCGGCGACGCAGCGCTGGTGTTCGAATCGCTGAACATGATCGAGCGTGAAGTCAGCAGCACCGACAATCGCTGGTACATCGCCCGCCTGCTGCCCTACCGCTCCAGCGAAGACCACATCGACGGCACCGTGCTGACCTTCATCGACATCACCAAGCGCCGGGCGGCCGAAGAAGAGCTGCGCCTGGGCGAGGAGCGCATGCGCCTGGTCGCTGAAAGCACCCGCGACTACGCGATCATCACGCTCGATGAACAAGGGGTGATCACCACTTGGAACAAAGGCGCGGAGTTGATCTTCGGCTACAGCAAGGCCGAGGCCGAAGGCGCCTACTATGACTTCATTTTCTCTGCCGAGGACCGCGCGGCGGGCGTGCCGGAAAACGAGCTGCTGACGGTGCGCAACCACGGCCGCAGCGACGATGAACGCTGGCATTTGCGCAAGGATGGCAGCCGCTTCTTTTGCAGCGGCGAAGTGACTCTGCTCAGCGGCGATAACCTGCAGGGCTACGTGAAAATTGCCCGTGACCTGACCGGCCATAAACGCCAGCACGAAGAACAGAGCCAGGAACTGGCCGAGACTCGTAACACCAACAACCTCAAGGACGAGTTCTTTGCGGTCATGTCCCACGAGCTCAAGCATCCGCTGAACCTGATCCAGCTCAACGCAGAATTGCTGCGGCGCTTGCCGGTGACCAAGTCGCTGGCACCGGCGGCCAGGGCGGTGAACACCATCTGCGACGCGGTCACCAGCCAGGCGCGGATCATCGACGATCTGCTGGATGTGGCCCGGGTCCGCACCGGCAAGCTCAAGCTGCAAACGGTCGCCGTCGACCTCGCCAGTGTGCTGCGCGATGTCCACACTGTCGTGCTCAATGACCAGCATGACGTCACCGTCGAACTGCTGGTGCCGTCCGATGCATTGATGGTCCAGGCCGACCCGACACGGCTGGAACAAATCATCTGGAACCTGGTGAACAATGCACTGAAATTCACCCCGACCAAGGGGCGTGTGCAAATGATCGCCAGCCAGGCCGGGGACATGGCGCGGCTCGACATCAAAGACAATGGCGTCGGCATTGCCCCGGAAAACCTCGATCACGTGTTCGACCTGTTCGGCCAGGCTGAAAAACAACATGCCACCCATAACCGTGAAGGGCTCGGGATTGGTTTGTCACTGGTCCGTCAGTTGACTGAGGCGCAACGCGGTGCAGTCGAGGTGAGTTCTGCCGGTGTAGGCACAGGCTGCACGTTCACCGTCTACCTGCCATTGGCCAAAACCGCTGGCGAAGCGCAAGCCGCTGCCCAGACCGAAGAGGCCTGCGGCAGACTGAGCGGACTGACGATTCTGTTGGTGGACGATTCCGCGGACGTGCTGGAAACCCTGAAAATGCTGCTGGAGATGGAAGATGCGCAAGTGATTGCCTTTGACCGCCCGGTGGCGGCGCTGGACGCGGCAAAAAGCACCCGATTCGACCTGATCATTTCCGACCTCGGCATGCCGGTCATGAATGGCCACGAGTTGATGAGCGCACTGCGTGAGTTGCCTCTCGCGAAGGATGTACCGGCCATCGCCCTGACCGGCTACGGGGCTCACAGCGACATTCAGAAATCGCGACAGTCGGGCTTTGACCAGCATGTTGGCAAACCGGTGTCCTACGATGACCTGATCCAGACCATCGAGACGCTGCGCAACCAGCGCTGAAGCGCGCTCAGTTCAGATAGTCGCGCTGCACGCAGGCGCGCCGATCGATCGCCTGCCTGAGCCGCTCCTTGTGATCGGCCCAGACCATAGGGTCAACCTTGGTGGAACGCATCAAGACGAGCATGGCCTCCTTGGCGTCCAGGTACTCTGACCAGGCATCAGCAGACCTGAGCTTCAAGCGTTCACGCTCGGTCATCTCCATCCGGCGCAACGCGACGACCGACTCATCGGTAATCACCGGACTCAACGTCAATTGCACCCGGTGCGGTGCGACAAACTCCTGAGTGTCCGCCACAATCTCCCTCGCCCGCTGGGTACCCCACTTCAATGCGGCGCAGTAATGCTCACCAGCCTTGAGGTCATGATGCTCCTCGCAAATCGGCCAGCCATCAGCGCCGTAGACACCTACAAAAATCTGGGTAACCCCTTCAACACTGATCCGCGCATGCACCTCGATTTGCACGCCACTGCCCAGCACTTCTTCGTGGGTGTGCAGAGGCAATCGCGTGTTGGTCCACAACCAGAATTGGGCGCCCCTGCGTCGCATCGATTTCGCTCCCTGTGTGGTCTTTGGAGTAAGGCACAGCAATGCGCGTCTATCAAATGTTGGTCGTCAGGTGATCGCACACGAAAAAGCCCCGCCGGATGCGAGATCCTGGCGGGGCTTTTTTGACAGCCACAGGGCTGGAAATTGATGGTGTCCCAGGGCAGGTTCGAACTGCCAACCTTCCCCTTAGGAGGCATATGCTTTGGTGAGTCAGCTTGCTTCTGTTCGCTTCCCGGAACACCGTAAACATCTGTTTTCAAAGGGCCTATCTATTCTACTTGTGTCTTGAGGTTTCTCCTTGTAGCGTTCTGCATCACGAGAAGTGGGGACCGAAGTGGGGACTAGAATTGGCCACCAACACTGCTGACAAAAGCGTGAACGATCAAAAGCTCAAGGGCATGCCGCCAACATCCAAGTTGACGGAAAGCTTGCCTGGCCGTTCCCGAGGTAGCCTTTTGTTCAAGCGCAGCCAAAGTGGTGCGATCAGCGCCTATTTCCGCTATCGGCTCAACGCAAAGGACACGATGATCTCTCTGGGCCAGTATCGCTTGAGCGCCAGAGCGCCGGGACTGACGCTGTCTGAGCTACGCGACAAAGCGGCAGAGATGGCATTGATTGCTTCCGAGCACGGCGACGTTAAGGTGTACTTGGCGGCCAAAGCCGCCGCAGAGAAAACACAACGACAGGCCGTAGTGCTCGCGCAGCAGCTTGCGACCCGACAAGGTAGCTTCGAAGAACTACTAAATGCATATGTCAAAGATCTGACCGCTCGCGGCAAGGTCAAGGCAAAAGAAGTCGAGCGTCTATTTCAGACGCATGTGATTGAGCATCACCCTGGTCTGATGATCCGTCCGGCAAAGTCCATCACCGGCGAAGACATTCATTTAGTAATGAGCGCCCTGCTCGCCCGCAAGCCGAAAGGCCGGGGCATTGGAAACAAAGCGAAAACTGCCAACACGGATATGCGATCGACGGCAGCCAGTGTCCATCGCTATCTAAAAGCTGCGTTCAGCTACGGTGGCAAGGCACACCTTTCCTTGGATCGCGATGTTAGCGAGTCGAAGATCTTTGATATTGGCGTCAATCCGGCTACCAAGGTCCCGACCCTTGCGAATACACGCGGCGGTCAGACCGAATCCCTGACGCCAGAAGAGCTTGGTGAGCTTTTACGTTACTTAGATACCCTACCTCCCCGTGAGACGGCGATCTGCAAAGGTTTAATCTACCTGGGCGGCCAACGAATGGAGCAACTGCTCCGTGTGACCTGGGAGGATACGTCCGATGACCTTATGCACCTTACCGACGGAAAAGGGCAAAAGACTCAAGCATGGGATCACCTGCTACCCCTGACCACCAGGATTAAACAAATCCTGACGCCTTTGTTTGAGAGCAAGATTGGGCCTGGCCCGTTTTGTATTGGCCGGCGCTGTATTCGTCCGGATACAGCGGGCAAGCGATTCAGTGATGCTGGAAAAGCTTTGAGTGGCTCCGGTAAAACGCGATATTTCAGTTACGCGAACGTCCGGGTAAGTGCTGAAACGCTGATGGCTGCACTTGGAATTACAAAGGAAATCCGTAGCTGGCTGTTATCTCACGGACGCAACGATGTGCAATCGATTCACTACGATCGATACAGCTATCTACCAGAGAAAAAGGCTGCTCTGGAGTTATGGGGTAGATACCTAGACTGTTTGTATGCGGAGAAAGAGTGGGATCAAGGCAAGGTTATTTTGCTCAGCCGAAAGCGGCCTCAGGAGATCACAAAAAGCTGACGCCGTGATTCGACTGACCAACAGGCGCAGTAGTGAAGACCGACAGAGAGCGGCCAGAAGGGGACGATGGCTTAACTGATACCCACCATCTTTTTAGGATAGGATGGCGAAAATTTAATCGCTTCTCCCTCCATACGGTTGTCGGTACGAGTGTGCACTGCGTGCGCAGTACATCCACCTCTGTTGCCCTGCTGATCTGGCGCAGAAGATTGAATGGAGTGTTTTCAGCGATTGCGAATTAACCACTGTACGTTTACAGGAGGTAGACGATATGAGTTCGGCTCGGCATGACTACCAGCAATTTCTTGCTTGGCTTCACACACCGGACCGCGGGGCCTCTGAAAACACTCGGCGACTTGCGAATCTAGTAGATCAGCACTTCGACGTCGTGGCTGCAAGTTCGCGCACTCAGAGCCGTCGATCGGCGGTATTGTCTGCGTTCGCGAGAGAGTCTTTACTCCAGACAAGCTCGCGCCCAACAGCCGTCGCGGGTACGGGCACTGCTGGCGAGTGGGCATGGAGTTCATTGGACAGTCTTACCGTGGGCCCTTTCCGGGGCTTTCGAGTGCCCGAGACCTTCCATTTCCCTCAGCGAATCACCATGTTTTATGGGCCCAATGGCAGTGGCAAAACAAGCCTTTGCGAGGCGTTAGAATTGGCCCTTTTGGGTTCAGTGGATGAAGCTTCAGCTAAGCGCATTCCACCTCAGCGCTATTTCGCAAACCTTCATGAAAATAGGTATGCCCCACCAGCCCTCGCTTCGCGTGACGCTGAAGGTCAAGTGTCAGCCGTGCAGGCGAACTCAGAGGCGTATCGATTCTGCTTCGTCGAGAAGAATCGCATCGATAATTTTTCGCGCATCGCCGCTAAGACGGCGGGCGAAAAGAAGGACCTGATTGCTTCTCTGTTCGGCATGCAGCAGTTCCATGACTTCGTCGGTAACTTCAACGAGTCGATGGACTCACAGCTCGGTCTGGTTGCAGTCCGGCAGCAGGAACTGGATACGCAACGCGCAGCGCTGCAGCGCGATCATGAGACAATAAATGGCGAAATCCTGGCAATCCAGGCGATCGCACAAGATGAGGCGGCCTATGCCGAGGCATTCACCCTCGGTCTATCGTATCAGCAGCTACTTGCCCTTACTGGCAGTGACGCAGCACCAGGCCGCCTGCATCAACTCAACGCACAACTGGATGGGCAATCACCCGGTCTTTATGGCGTCAGCAGCAATGCGTTTGTTGAGGCTTACCGTAGCGCGGATCTGGAACAGCAACGACTCGAGGATGTGGACAGAAGACTTGCCGCGAAGACTGGTGAGACCTCATTCCAAAGCCTGTATAACGCGGTCCTGGGATTACAAGCCTTAACACCTGATAACTGTCCCGCCTGCGGCACGCCAATCGATGGTGAGTATCGCGTTACGCGCGATCCCTACGCGCAGGCGCGAGAAGGTCTCGCCCAGCTTCAGGATCTCGCCAATCTGCAGACCGAAAAAAACAACATTCGACGCACATGGGAAGACGCATCCCGCGGCCTTGAAACTCTGCTGACACATTTCGCTCAGCGGCTCGGTGCCGACGTCAGCAATCCCGATGAAAGAATCTGTTATCTCGCTTTCCCTGGCGTTGATCATACGGTGCACTGGTGGCGATCGAGCTATGTAAGCCTGGACGGTACGCCTTCGATGGCGCAGAAAATCGTCAACTTTGCAGGCGAATGCGAACGGATCGACATCCAGACAAACCAAGCACTGGCCGCTCGCACGCAAATGGCACAAGAACGCGCTCGCCTGGTTCAAGCGTCACAAGCTGTGACCGGCTTCCAGACCCGGCGTGCCGAAGTAGCCCGGCAAGTCGCTGCAGCTAGGCAGACCATCGCCAATTTCGAAGAAGCGAACGCCTTACTCATCGAGGCGGTGCGGCAAGAAGCTGTGCAAATAGTGCTTGGCCAAAGTATTAAAGCGGCATACGACGAATTCTTGAGGCTATTACGGCAGTTCAGGGCCGAGCTACCCGGTACTCTCATAGCGGGACTCAACACTGCAGCATTAGAGATCTACAACGAATTCAATAGACGTGATCACGAGGGAGACAAGCTAGCTGCACTCCACCTCCCCACCAGTGAGGATGACCGCATCGAGCTCGCTTTTTGTGCCGCACCAGAAACAAGGGTCGATGCGCTGCATGTCCTCAGCGAGGGTCACGTTCGTTGCCTGGGTGTCGCAATCCTTCTTGCCAAAGCCCTGCATATTCAAGCGCCGACGATTATCTTTGACGATGCGATCAACGCGATTGATACAGAGCACCGTGAAGGCATCAGAGAGGCGATCTTCCAGAGCGATCGCTTTGCGACAACTCAAATTATCGTCACATGTCATAGCAGTGAATTCATCAAGGACTTACAGAACCACCTCGCTGCAGGCCAATGGACTGCCTACTACTTCATGCCCCATATCGGAGACCATCGACCGCGGGTAAGAGGCAACGAGTACACCTTGAACTATTTAGCTCAGGCTCGTGCAGCCCTAGACATGGGTGACTGGCGAAATGCTCTCGGCGCCTCCAGGCAGGCCCTGGAGATGATTACGGAGAAGATATGGAAGTGGCTGGGCAAGAACGAACTCGGACAGATCACTGTGCCGTTAGCTGGGCGCGGAGCGGAACCTGGGCTGAGAAATCTCTGTGAAGCGTTGAAGAGGCGACTCGAGGACGCACGAACATTTGTGCACCCAGACAAACCCGCCGTCGTACAGTGCCTGAGTGCTGTCATCGGAGTACCGGCGCCATCCAACGTATGGATGTATCTGAACAAAGGGGTCCATGAAGAGGCAGATCGTGATGATTACGATCCGAACCTTGTCCGCACTATTGTGGAAAACCTTGAAATGATGAATCAGCTACAGTTCCGCACGATGTCTAGAGATTTGGCCGCAGTCGCACAAGCGGCGCTCGCTGCTGCAATCGTTACCGGACCGGCTTTAGCCAATCAGAGAAACGAACGACCTGCCCCATAATTACTCAACGTTTTGGATCAGCCACCAGATTTTGCTGATAAGGGCCCTATAACTGTACCTTTCAGTGCGTCTATAGGGTCGAGAATCACATTTATCTGGGGCTTGCCCACTATTGCAATGATCATGGAGCAGTTTTGCTGCGATGTGCACGTAAACGACCTTGCATCGGCAGATGCACGGACTTGCCCACCCATTTGCATTCGACCTGACCAGTCATTTGCATCGGATTTGACCAGCACGATTCGTGGGCATGATCGGCAGAGAACGGCCATAAGCAGTCAGTAGGGTATGTCCACGAAACCATGGGCGATTCAGTGCTTTCCAACTCGGTGTGACCGAGAAGGATCTGTACTGTTCTGGTGTTTTTCGTTCTCCGATAGATCAATGAAGTCTTGGTCCGACGCATCGTATGAACTCCAATGCCTTAGCAATTACTTAGACATTCAGGTGAAGAAGGCTTAGTGGCTTTGCTCTCAAGCTTTGAGCGCTCAAAATCGTCGCAATTCGCTCCTGATGCGTATCCGGAAAGTAGATTTTCCCAGACGATCTTGTGATCGCGGTGTACAGCAATGCCAGCTTTTTTGACAGCTCGGTTTTACTTCGCAGGTCAGCAAAGTAGTACAGGTCCTCAGAAACTGCCATTCTCGGAAACTCGTAGTTTTTCACTGTAAATACTGTGGCCAACAACGGACGTGACGGTTTTCCATCAGCGAGCTCAGCCAATTTTGCGCATTGGTAAAGCCCGGAAACACCAAATTTGGTACCCACAACTTCAAGCCATTGCTCAACCCTGAGAAAGGCGTCGTTCCACCTCATTTCCGCATGCAATTGTTCCCAGCTTCGGAAACGAGCAATCGCCCCGTGGCTCGGACGCTTGTCATGCATATAAAAATCAAGACACCCCTCTAGGAATGGTTCGAACTGATTGGTCCAGTCAATGACCGCAGCACCTTGGCTCAAATCGCGATTGCGAATTAACCAGTCGAAAATACCCCATTCATCGGCCACCAGAATTACTGAGGGTTCAGGAGGGAATGAGTCCGCTCGGTATTCAGCCACCACCGTGTCTTTCGCCTTATCAGCTACAAACGGTAACGCGCTTACGTCTGGGAACTCAGCTAAAAGTGGGTTGATGTAATCGACCAATGCTGGGCCTGCTCGTAACGAAATAGCCATTTCGCGATGGCGAATCCTCGCGTTATGGGGCATGTATCGTCCTTGCAGATTTTGGAACTGGTCCCCCAAAGTAATTACAGTTTGAGGTGACCTGTCGAGGATATCGACCATTGGCCCGCTCAAGTCATGGCCTTCGTCGACAATTACCGTATCAATAGATTCAGGTAAATGAAGCCTCGACAAAGCCAGTTGTTTCACGCGGTGGTAGCCACGGACCGGAAGGGGATCCGCCTCTTCCTCAAAGCTTGTCATCTTGAACCAAAGCTTTCCGGCCGCGGCCGCTACTATTTCTTGTTCCGAAGTCGAGAGCCAGCGGACCTGGTCGGAAGGTATATGACTGATGGTGATCCGGGCATCGTTTGAAAAGCAAAATTTGGCGATTACCGACCAGCAAAGAGCCGCCACACGGGCAGCATTACGATTACCGATGGGGTTGATGCCTGCCTTTTCTGCGAGCGCTGAATACGAGAGTGGCAATCTCGAAATCGCGTCCAACCTTGTCTCAAGAGCCCTGTTCCCACCCGCCAGAAGTCTCGTAGCAATCCACCTGAATGTTACCGCCCAAACCTGATCCTCGGAAAATCGAGCCCGTATGGGTTTGAGCTTCGGTTCCACATCGGCGAGGAACAGGATTCTACGCTCTGGCATAAGAGCCAATATCTCATTCAGCACAAAGGATTTCCCAGTGCCCGCGTGAGCTTGGGCATCGATGGAATCCTCCATGTTTGCCCTAATGTTCTGAACCAACCGAAGCTGGTGATCGCTTAGCTTTACGACCAAACCACTGAGGCGAACATGCTCATGTTTGATGGCACCTAATGAAGCCGTGTGCTGCTTCGCATAATCGAAATTCCAGGTGCCCTCGGGATGAATGTACTGACGGCGAGCAACCGATTCTTTGTCCATCAGACCGATCTCGACTGCAGATGCTTGGAGAAGTCCCGCTTCAAAATCAACCTGGCTGTAGGCCCCGGCCAAAGCCGATCTCAGCTTATCGGAGTGATGAGTCAGCAGATTTGCAAACACCCGCTCCATCTCCAGAGGCGAGCGCACGGGCAGCTTGGGCAGTTGGAGCACGTAGAGAATCGCCGCTACCTCATAGCGAGACAGACGAACCACATCTGGAGCAGTCCCGATTGAAAGCGCAGCGCTGAGGTTTTCACTGAGAGGCAGGTACCAGCGAGGTTTCTTCATGAAAATCTATATCCCTAAAATTTAGCGCCGAACTTACCAGAGCTTTAGGCTACCCCAAGACGCGTGCGATATAGCAATAATCAACTCGAACAAATGCTTTCGGAGCTGGATGAACGCTCATGGTTCGCTCAAGCGCACCTATTATCTCCGGGTCACCTGACTGTTTCGATGCGATTGCTCCAGAAGAGTCGCTGCAAAGTATTGCGGAAAATTCTACGGCGTTCGTATCGCTGATAGGGCCGCATGGCTGAGCATGGGCGGCCCAAACTGGAGCCTCCCTTTCACGCCCGATTACTGCCTTCCCTGAAGGGCTGCAACCGGCCCAGGCTGTGTAAAAACGTTTTTCAGCGCGATTGGAGCCCAGTGTTGGACTGAAAATCGCGTTTCTACGCAAAATCCAGATCGGCCGAGCAGCCGATAATTTTCAGATTTCGCATAGACGCGCAAACTTCAATTGTGACGAAGCGTTTTTACACACTCTGGGTCAATTTCTGCCTGTCACCACCAGCAACTATGGGCAGTTCCCTGCCGGTCATGGCTACGAAGCGTGCTGATCAATCCGATGCATTCGGTGGTCAGATCGAACTCAAATTACTGGTCTGCTCGAATACAAACAGGTGTCTAGCGGAGTGCAATTTCACAGCCTAACGAACACAGTCCGGCCTCTGCGTAGGCACACGCAATCAGTTCGCGCACCAGCTCTTTTCCGCGAGATCCCCGGCACCTACGCTCATGCGATGGTGCCTTTGTTGCACGAAGAAAAGGAGGCAGGTCGAGAATCACTAACGCCCATTCTCATGAACATGACAATAGTGACCTTGCAGGGCTACCCATTTGCAAGGTGTATCTACGAGCGATCCACCTGTCACAATCGCCTTACAGGGTTCGTCAAGAACGGTATAACCGGAGCAAGCGACCGCATATTTGCTGTCATGCCAAAGCCGGTACTGGCGCGGGGTCACTCCATAGCGAGCCCCCCAAAATGCGTCGGGATCTTCGCAGTAACGCACTACGTCCGCAGCCTCAATTTCAGCCGTCCCACTTCACCGCTTGGGCTGATATGTTTCACCGTGAAACCTACACCTGCGTCGGCGAGCTGACGAAGGCATGTCTCAAGCCCCATAGAACCTCTCCTTAACTAGTCGGTGCTAACCAATTTCATGGCATTTCTGCGATCAATAACGCTTCTCTCGCCAGCCTCCTGGCGCAGCAATCTTGCATTCTCGGCTGACTGAATCGCTCCTTCAGTATCACCACTTGCACTTTGCTTAACGGCCTGCCAGTCGAGGGCTTCAATTGCGGTTTGTAGCATCTCCGCTTGTGAAGGTTTACTTTGCTTCGTCGACTCGCGGACTTCACTGCCAGCGCGTTGACGCTCGATTACGGCGCGAGCTTCATTCGATGAAGTGCGCAGTACTGCGCGGGCGGCGGCTAAACCGCCATCCACGATTGCAGCCTCATGATCTTCGAGACAGCCATTTAACGACTCCACCGCTGCTAACAGATTGTCGACCATTCGCAATAGCTCAATGTGTTGTGGGTCGTTACTCATTAGCGTTCCTATCACAGAATAATTCCATCTTTTTTGAAGATCAATTTGATCGTTACGATTTTGCCGTAGAGGACTCTGAGCCTGGAATTTCATTCAATATTTTCATGCTCTCAATAACCCGCTTCATTTCAACCGGATCAGACAGGAAAGCTGAATCTTTGATTATTACAGTTCTTGTTCCGCTAAATTCTTCCGCAATTTCTGAAGAAATTGAGCTGACTACTCGCCTAATTTTCTCCATGTCCTTCCAAAACCTCGCCTCAAGGTCTTCCACACTGCAACCTGCCCTCAAAGACTCGAATAACCATAGACGCTTCTCTCGATCAGGATCTGGTTCAGGAAAGCGACTGTAGTCGCCTCTCGCTACCATTCTTTGGCTCAAGAGACTATCTTCTGCGACTATTTTTAAAACCTCCTCAGGACTATTTTTAGCTGTCGGATACATCTTGAGAAATGCTTTCTCGGGGATTGCTCCTTCAGATATTTTCGGTAGAGCTAGGCGCAGTAAGTATTGCATTACCACGCTTGTGGTGAAAGGAAGAACTACCTCTTCAAATACAAACGGAACGGTAATTTCGCTGTACACCATTCGGCCTATTTTGTCCGCCAGATATTTAGTCAGACCGGTATCTAAAAAGGTTCGCAGATCAGTTGTTTTTTTGATGAGCTCAGAGAAACCATCATTCTTTAGGTACTTAAGAAATTCCATATTGTAGCCATAAAGATCAACAGAGCCGAGTGCCACCCTAGAGTCTTTTGTTGTGGACATAAGGCGAGAGTGGAGGGATTTCAAATTTTCATCAGTTAGAAAATTTAACCCAGCGCTTTCGAACTCCTGTCTAAAATAGCTTTTTACAGCCTCATGTTCGACTACTAAATGGACTTGAAAAAAAGAAGAAAGCACGCTGCTCTTTTGGGCCAGCCTTGCATTGATAGATGTCCCGTCGAATGTTTTGAAAACAATCTTTCGAAGGGCTTGATTGATTAAGTCGAATGGAGGAGCATTTCTAAAATCACTGAAAGATTCAAAATCGTCGGATACTTGCTTTAAATATTCAGCTAGGCGCCCGTCAGATATCTCAATTTCTATTTCGCTTGTAAATGATGAAGCCAACTTAAGAGCTGGCTCGCTGAAACCGCCAGATGCGTAACAGTGATATTCAAAGCAGGCGTCACCTGGCATCAAATCTTTATCAATAACAGTGAACAACAGAAACTTAACGAGTTCTTTGATTAGCGCTGGACGAGAAAGCCTAGCCTTCATTTTTTTACATTGAATTGTTCCTGAAACTTTTTGAGATGTGTACAAAACGCAGTCTCGTCCTCTCTCGCCGACGCCCTGCATTAACATGACATTATCAAAAGCTCCATACTCGCTTAGCTTTATCTCCGAATTCACAAGACAATAAATTAAATTCTCAAAATCACGATCGCCTAGCTCATCATATGGAAGAGCTGATAACCCAACGTCTAGAGCCAGCGGCTTAAACCCAGCCCCAATTTCTTGCTTTATTCGTTCCTGGTTGACCTGTTGCATTATCACTCCTTGCTATTTAGATCATTAACTAGAAGGTTGATGCGTGGGTATATCTCAGCGCACCTCGCTTTGCAGACAGATCAGAGCATCCGTTGGGTCGGCTACTTACCCATGCCTTCGTTCCCTCGATTTCGCGGACGCGAAAATGCGCGTCCATCTACTGGCTCAGCCCCGACATGTCGGGACTGTTTTCGTCAGTTAAAAAACCGGAACGCCGGTTGTATCCTTCACTTTGAGCTGCCCTGCGCATGGCCTGGTATTCATGTTCGATACACCCGGAGGAGAGACACATAGTGTAAAGCTCATCCCATAAGGCAGTTCAATGTGCCGAACTTCGCCATAGGGAAGCTCTGCAGTTCGCGAAACCGTGCCCTTATCGTTGATGATCTCAGGCTCGGAAAGCTTTTTAACATAGGTGTTCCCTGGCCACTCCCGGCGCCCCTCAGCACCAACCTGGTAATTAAGGTCGACCCGAAGCTTCGCGACTGTATCGCCGACCGAAAGTATTTGGATCTGACTGACGAGGTTCACAATGCCCAACGCACAAGCGGATTTCTGCGCATCGCATTGCCGTACTTCAAGAGGCTGATATCGATAACCGTCTGCGGCGCCGGCATTGCCGTAAAGCACATTGCCTGCCCCAATCCCCATACTGGGATAGCCAGAAAGATCGGTCGTTCCAGCGTAATAGTCGACGACAACAGGCCCTTTGTCGGCGCCCTCCCAGCTAGTGCAACCAGCGAGCGTGGCCAAAGCCAGCACCACACTACAACCAACAACTGAACGCATGCGGTTCCCTTATGGAAAATAGGATCAACAGCACTCGAAACGCTCGAGCGTCAACCGGAAGGCATCCCACCGACGTCATGTGTTGAGGCTGCCCTTTCGAGCGGAATCAAAGACCCTTGATGGCGTTTTGAATGCTCTTTTCTGAATCACTTTGCTCGCCATTTAAAAACAAAGTGTATGAGAGCCAAGGAGTACGCATACCCTCGCCTTTATCGGTCACCAGCTCAAATTTGGCTGAACACACAAAGTCGCCGTTTTTATCCTCGCCACCGGCACCCGCGACCATCTTTATAATCCTCTCGCCACGCTTAGCAGCAGCAAGATCTGCATGACCCCGTAGTGACTGAAAGCAATTATCCCGATGAGTCATTTCTGTTGCTGTTTCAGGCAAGCCTGGAGGCGCATCGGCATGTGCAATACCAGCTGTAATAAGTGCAACAACTGCAAAGGCTCTTTTCATGTTACGTCCTAAAATTTGACGGTTGGTTTTCGTTTCAGTGCTGGCATCGATTTTCCCGTATGTATCAGCGAGACGCTAACCCGCTTCACTATTTCCTTCGAGAACTCGTACAGGCTTCCCTACCTCGCGCTCGATCGCAGCTAGGTGCCCCTTTTGACGGTCAACAATATGAAGCTCAACGAGCCGGATCAACTCCCGTAGCTCGTAAAGACGATCAAAAGGAAAAGTGATTTCGTACTGCAGGTGAAGCACAAGCTCTCCTGGCATTTCCTCCTCACGAACTGTCACCGACTCAAACTCGTTTTCGTCATTGTGCGCAACGTAGGTATGGCGCAAATCCATGATTTTTTCGTGTTGTTCCAGGTACGCCTCCTCAGATTTAAAAACCGAGGAAGCTTCAAGCCTATTCCGACCTTTCCCAGCACTCACAAAGCATTTCGCATACGAGTTGAGGGCGCTTTTGAAGTGCCCTAAGAACTCTAGGATCGGGATGTATGAATGCCAGAGATGAGGATGGCCAAGCTGTTCTGCTTTGCCGATGTAGTAGCTGGCTTCGTGAATCTGCCGCATCAGATGGATCTGGCCCTTAAAGCTACTCAGCGCACTCATAGAGATTTTCCATTAGCTGCTGCAGCCTGGTTAATTGCCTTGAGTGTGACCAAACGCCAGGAATCGCTCGCAAGCATCAAGCGATGACTCCTGTAGGTGCCATAGTGAAGTCTGCGAAGCGAGATACGCCGGCGTCTCCTCTTCCCACAGCACAGCGAAGGCGGTCGTCGAGATGATGAATCCGTCGCACTTGCCGTCCTTGACAGCATTCTGAAGCTCGTCCCGGTGACGCTCAACGAAGTCCAAGTTGAACTTGGTCAGAACGTCCTTCACATAGGCTTTAGTAGGAACGCTTACGACTTTCCCGACTGGGACCAAATCGTCAAGATTAAGGGCGATGACCCCGCCATTATTGAACGGGGCAAGCTGTTTTGCAGCATGGCTGACGCGCTTCGCAACCCCGCTCTCTGACCAAATCTTCTTGCATGCAATCGGGTAGTTACCCATGCCGAAGTCCACCAGGATATCTGGTTCGGCAGCCGTGACCGCGAGACCGTTGTTCTTCAGGTCGGACAGCAACACCAACTCCCATAGGGCGTCCTTCCCTTGGGATGTGCTGCGATCATCAGGCTGCATGACACTGCCGGCCATTCGCTTGAGCGCTTCTTGAATACCCGGCTCATCTGGCAGATTGATGACCGCATCAGCAAGCCTATTCACGAACGCCGTTTCCCACACCACTCGATTATCAGGCCTCACTTGCTCAGCCCATGCCAGACTCAGCTTGTCGGCCTGGCTCAGCAGCTGTGACAGTGCGCTGCCTGCCCGCAGCTTGACGTTACGCTGCTCCAGCACGACTCGGACCAGCTCGGCCTTCGCGGCAATTTCTTCATACGTATCTGTCCAAGCCTTACTCACAACGTCGACGGACTTCACTTCTTAGCTCCTGTGGAATGGCCAGTGCTTCCTTAGGCCTTGTGTAAATTAGGCGCGACTGTTTTCGGTCTTGGCACCCTTGATAAGCTTGAACTGCGCTCGATACCCACTGGCAAGGTCTCCAGCAAGAACGGAAGTATTTGCGTTTTCCAGTACCCAGCAAACACTGCCGCTAAAATACACAGCTTCTGGGGGGCGTTGAGTACCTAGGTCAATAGCAAGGTCATCAATGATTTTGACAATTTCGGCCCGGTGTTCAGCGTACAAGCGACGCTGGGGGTCAACTGTTTCGTCCAAAGGATTTGGGGACCAAACCACTGTAAGTTCGGAACCGTAGTCAATAGCTTCATCCTGCATTTGGAGCAGGGTGACCCACAATGCTCCTGTAGAACCGTCGCTACCGCTGATTGCGCCATTCCAAACAGCGGGCTCGAGGTTAAGATTGCAGCCGATGAGCTCCAGGAAAACTTTCGAATGATTACCAGCTGCGATGCGATCTGGAGTGATGACCAGCAAATAAGTTGACATAGCATTCTTCCCTAGATTTCACGGACGCGAAAATTGGCGACCTTCTACTGACTCGGCCCAGCGGTTTGACGGCTGGGCCTGGCTGTTACTGGAACAATTCCGAGACCAGTTGATTTTCTTGGACGACGACCATAAGCAGCAGACTCACTTGATGAGCGACCAGGTCAGAGCCCCTAAAGGTCATAGATTTCGCATTTGCCACTTCCACCGAAATTGCCCGGGTTCCCATCTTCTCCATTTCCCTTCCAGCCACTGCCGCCCGAACCGCCAAGACCACCACGCCCTCCCTCCAGATCGATCAAAGGTAAAGAGCCTAGCTGGGTAGGAATTTCCTAAACGACCGTGTTCTCACTTTGAGAGGCAGAATTAGAACAGCTTTGGCAAAGCGTACGAAAATGCTGCGGCCGACATGCAAAGCCCCAGAATGCGGAAAATAGTGTTGAGCTGTGCCGTTCGACTCATCTGTTTGAAGCTTGGGCCATGCACAATGTCGGTTGTTGTGTAGTACCAGACGGCCGTTAGAAGGGGGTAGAAGGCAAGCGCTACCACTATTGCCTTGGCAAGCGAATACCAGATAAAAACCCAAATACAAATGAACAAACAGCCAATCACGACCCAGAAAAACTTGTGTCTGACTAGCAGGCGGCATGCCTCCAGCGTTTCGTTACGAGCTTTCGGTTGATTAGTCATGATTCCCTATCTTTTTCGCGGACGCGAAAAACGCGCCTCTTCTACTGACGCTGCCCAACTCGATGGCTGGGCTTGGCATTTCTGGAAAGTTTCCATGACGATTTTAAAGCGTCCCGAAGCCCTGTTTTTGCAGATCAGCCCATCAATCCCATTCATTACTCAACTTAGGGGGGCGAAGCTAACAACTCCGTGATTGCTCAATCAAGGGGCTGTTTCTTGCGATCAAGTCCACCAGCCTTTTTCCAAGCTTCAAAACGATGAGTTGCCGCGCCGAAGCTAATCTCCATTTCCGTACGAACGGCATTCCTGCTTTTACCGGCATCAAACAACCGATAACACACCTCAACACCGCGTTCAGTTAACTTACCGCTCCCAAGCTTGTTAGCTGGTTCACGAAGATGAATCTTCAACTCATCAGGAGGGGCCGGCACCGGCGCCAATAAATTTGTGCTGTTAAACCCAGCTGGCACTCGCTCCCAGCGCAGTGTACTGATTGCTTTGAATTGGCTAATACCGACTGACCCACGCTCGTTCCTAGCTTTTGATCCAGGTTTAGTCAGAAGCGCCTCAACCGCAGGCCTAGCCGCTTCATATATTTGGAAGGCGTTGTACTCGGCATCGAGCAGTACCAGGAGAACCGTATCGAAGCACTGCTTTAAGTCGATCGACCCGACCCGACCGTTTCCCATTCGAGGATTGGAGAAATACCGGCCCTTGATTTGGATCCTGACAGTCAACCCGTCCCTTATTTCCGTCGCGTCATACCCGGCTTGCCTTGCAAGCTCCAATTCAAGATTGAGGATTCGAGCTGCCTCATATTCTGCGACCTCACCAGTAACACCCAGCGGCTTGCCAGTCAGATGGTAATAACGCCGAGCAAGGACTTTTGCGTCCCGCAGAATCTGGTAAACCTCATCAGTAGCGTCCATGCTTAATTCCTCGATCACTTCAACTCGCTTTTACCCAGCCAGCCATTGCGCTTGGCAATTTCATTATGAGCATCAAGAGACTGCCCCATCATGTTTTCGAAACCAGATTGAGGAAGGATTTTCGAATCGCGAAGCGATTCAATATATCCACATGCCACTCCGTAGAGTTTGGCGAGATCATGGCTGTCGACCGCCTTAGCCATAGCTTGGATTTGCTCATAGGCTTTGGTCAGGACAGTGTTGTGCTTGGTGTCGATCATCTTGGTCATATGGTGATTTTTCCTGCTCGATACCGAGGGCTGAAATCCGCACCTCTCCTACTGCATAAGGCCCTTTAGGGCCGGTGTTGTGCAGCGATCATTTCCGTGATGTCTCCCAGAGCATTCAACGATCGTTCTTTTTCAACCATTTTCTGCGACGTTCTTCCGCTTCCCTTGCTTCTTGCTTTAACTCGTCAAGCCGCGTATCCGAGAGGATATTGAATTCATCCAGGGCGAGCAGGTATCCGGCAACTCTTCCACACTCCTCGTCGCATATATCGCTAAAAAGAGCCCCATCAATTGAACGAATGAGTTCTCTGACCCTGTCTTCGGGGTTTTGCATTTTTGTCTCCATCGTGAATTAGGCTGTGAACTGGGTGTTTTTTCTTGTTGACTGGCAGCAGCCAGCAACCACGATAGCCAAATTTCCTAGGCAACGGATGCTGAAGGCATGAGCTTTTTCAGTTCATTATTCAGATCATTGGCCAGCTGTACATAGCTGACTACTGCGTCAGGGTCTGGCGAGAAATCAGGGTCATGGGTTGCACGATTGCGTAACTGCTGAAGCTCGCTTAGTGCCAGTACGTGATTTGGGCTTAACAGCCCAGATCTAGCGATAGCTTGGATCGACCCAAGTGGATAGCGTCTAGCCGTTGCGTTCGTCAGACCAAGGGTAAGAGCAAGGGTTATAACCTGCTCCTCCACAGCTAACCATGCCTCTAGTATGGCTCCACGGGGGTTAGCCGCTGCCTGTCCAATCGTGCTGGAAGACACTGCTGTAGACTGCAAATCTGGTAAGGATGCGGCTACATCCGCAACACGTCGGGCAAACTCGAATTCTAGATTACCGAATTTTCCTTTCGTGATGGCCTTTGAGAGATCAGATAGTTGCTTACGAAACAATGCACCCAACAAAACCGCAGCTGTAGGCCATGCCAGAGCCTTGGCTATTTCTACGGTGAAAGTTAGTCCATCCACGGTTTAATCCTGCTCGTCCCTAGGGAAGAAATCACTCCCCCTCTACGTCCTCGGCCCAACGTTTGACGGCTGGGCTTGACGTGCAACTGGACGTGCCCCTCCCTCAGCTCACGACCATGTGAACAAAAACTCACCATGAGACGGCAGCGCCATCAAATCGGTATCTGAGCTGAAAATAGATTCCCATTCAGTGCAGATTTTGTGAATGAACATCAGCAAATCAATGGTACTTCCGTCGCTTAGACTGATCTCGAATGAGTCCCGTATAGTTTTTGATCCCTCCACCGCCCCATGTGGCCCGAGAGCGACCAACTCTTCCCTCACCTGACCTACTCCGGCCTTCTTGATCACCAAATGTTTCGAAGCATTGGCGATATCAGCACACTCTCCAAAGTAGCCGTTCGCCCTTTGACGCCATTGCTTATGATAGGCACCAAACGCAGGGTCATCTTTGACTATCCCCCTAGACTGAAGTACCCAGTCCCGCAGTGATGAGTTGGTCACACAGAAATTGAAAAGATGGTCAGCCATCGATTGCACGTCAGATGCAGTCCAAGTGCGACCAGCTTCTCTAAAAAGCTTCAGGGCAACATCACGCGGCGTCTGAAAAATAGGTATCAAGTGTTAACCCTCCACCGTTTCGTGGACGCGAAAACCGCATCTCTCTACTGGTTCGGCCCCAGCGATGGCCAGGGCTTTTGGTACCGCGGGTCGCTTTCCAATGCAGTCCCGAAGGGGCTGGTCGGATTTTCCTGCTCGCGCTCATCGGAGCTTTGCCAATAGGACTTCGATGTACCGCGCCCGTTTCGGGAGTTACCCTGCGAAACGCTCCCATTTTTGAATTGTTGTTCTGGCCGCGGCCACGCCGACACCACTTACCAACGAATCAGCAAATGCCAAGTGGGCATCCATGTAGCGGTCGAAGTCTTTCTCTGGAACACCATTCGCAAGTGCACGGCTCCACCAGGAGAAAGCTACAACAAGCTTGCCAAGTTCAGGATCATGCTCGCCATTCATTCGCTCAAGGCCGCCGTCGTTGAAAGCAACAGCCCAGCCAAAAGCCTTTGAAAAATCGCGTACTTTTTGAGGCTGAGAGCCACGCGCATACTTTTTATGAATAGCTGCGTGTGCTTTACGATCCTCCTCCAAGGATGGGACATAGAGAAGTCCGCAGATACGGCAAGTGGAAGCGCTCAAGATGCTGCTCCTTTTTTCATGGACGCAGAAATTGGCATCCTTCTACGTCCTCGGCCCAGCGGTTTTATGGCCAGGCTTGGGCTTTCCTTTACTCATGACATTCAAACGTACGAAAGAGTCGTCGATATCACTATGCCAGAGCAAGTTCAAATGCACGCCGGACTGCCTGCGTATGGATCGATCCAAAGAGAGTTGGCAGCAGACCTCCAGCAAAGCCTACCACTAGCGATTTCGCAGTATTCACGGAAAATTGGAGAGAGCGTTGCTCCTCCCCGCCATCCGCTTCGTGCTAGACACTCTCAGCCATCAGGTCAAATCTTGCCATTCCGAATGCCAGTCAAGCTTGGCGAGCTATGCACCGTGCATAGCTATGGGAGGGTTAAGGACCCAGTTTGTCATTCGCTTGAGCTAGTTATGCACCGTGCATAGGTACGTCACCCGCGACATGGATCAGCCCTGGTTTTGTGGCTCGACTCAATCTGACGATTCTGCATCCACTGCTGGCTTCATTGCAGCGGCAACACTTTCAGCCATTTCCACCAACACGTCGACAATGCGTGAGTGCTCCCACGGATCGTTTGGCGCAACAGCGGTTGCGACTACCCTCGGGTTTGTCAGCACTGCCTGCAGAGCATCGAAGTCATTTGCGTTCAGATCGAGGCTGAAGCTCAAGCGTTTAGTCATGATGTAACTCCAAAAGGGGGATCTGAATGCCGATGGCCATCGCTTGTCCTAGATGTTCGGCATGATGGGTATAGCTGAAGGCTCCGACTCGACTGGCTACCGAGCGAGGGCCGTAGTCGAAAAGACGATTACGAAGATTGAGTAAACCGATCTCATCAGGGGCGTTTTCCGAAAACAGCACAAGGTGCCAACCACCACTTCCTTCCCAGCGCTTCCCATCAGATAGCGGATGGGGAACGACATACGCCTCTTTAATAGGCAACACCTGCTGAGCAATTGCTAACATGAGTACGAAAGGAGCAGCGCTTTCGTTAGTAAGCGAAGCGTGAAGTACTTCAAGTTGGGTCGTCAGGTTGGAGATCTCTAAAGCACGCATCTGCTTGCCAAGAGCTTGGATCTGACAAAGGAATTTCTCATGGTCCCGATACATTAGATCGATCTCCTTTGGCTATAAGTTGCTTCATCTTCGTCATACGAAGGTCGGGGTTCTGGATGGGCAATCGGCCTTGTTGTCGGTTCTGCCAGAGCAGTTTCACAGTCCTGCACTTTACGCTTAGCGCTCACCGCTTCGATACGCTTCAGGGCCTCGTTGGGATCTTCTCCAGGCATCAGACCAATACGCTCACGAACATCTTCGATCTGCGCGCCAGGGAACTGGCCGGCGAGTCGAGCGTGACGCTTCACTGTTAAGTTATCGCCGCCTTGGTCACGGTCATAGGCCGTACTGAAATGCTTGATGTTGTACTTCTTGGCCAAAGCAGTAATTGCTCCCTCAGTGTTCGGCCCCGGTTCGCCAGTAGTACCTACGAAAAGGACCCGCTGCCGTTCTTCCAAGCTAGCAAGCTGGTACGCGCTCAGGGTGTCGACGCCCCCCTCAGAAAAACGAATCTCTGTAGGGTTCAGGCACTTGGGGTTGGCCAAGTAGATGCCTTTTTCGGTGTCCTTCGAAAAGCCTTTATGTTCCTTACGATGTTCTTCGCCCATAACCCTGGTCATCTCCACACCTCGGTACTCGAAGCCAGAGAACTTGCCTTCAGAGTTGATATGCGGAAAGACGGCAGATCCGTATCGGCTCGACTTCCAGCGAGTTTCGACCAGGACTTCGGCTGAGATTCCTCGCTCGGAGGCGAGATAGTTGTCGCGGCGCGACATCAGTCCAAATGTGCGGTAGGCATCAGTGGTGCCTTTTTTGATTTCTTCTGCTCGGGCCTGCTCTTTGGCTTGTCG
Organism: Pseudomonas sp. BF-R-01; assembly: GCF_019946615.1. Taxonomy (NCBI): domain Bacteria; kingdom Pseudomonadati; phylum Pseudomonadota; class Gammaproteobacteria; order Pseudomonadales; family Pseudomonadaceae; genus Pseudomonas; species Pseudomonas sp. BF-R-01. Next base: position 39,870 of record NZ_JAGYFX010000021.1, on the reverse strand, counting down.
CTTGATCTGTCGATCACGATCAATGCGAGCTTGCTCGTCAGCTGATGCACCGTAACTTGGTAAATTGCCCTTAAAAACTCGAATATCTTCCTTCGCCTCAGCGAAACTACCGCCCTTCACTTCTTGATACAGCTTGAAAATATCGCCGCTGCGGTTCCTGTGGCGGTTATGCCAGACCCAATTTTCGTCCGGGGCCTGATAGATGTCGTACTTGCCGCCAGCGTGACGAAAAACAGCGTGCCCCTTGTACGAAGCCTTCTTGTCGTACTCCATCCCGAGGCTATTCGCATATTCGACCAGATCCACGTCCCGCTTCATGGCCGCGACTTCGCGAGCGTCGGCAGCTTTGTCGAAATTCATCCTGCGATGCTCCCTCTGGTCGATTACTTCGGCACTAGGAATCGTCCGTCGCACTCCACCAACAGCTCGTCGATCAGCGAGTGCATTACCAGGCAATACACCCTCACGTCTCCCTCCGGCACTTGCTGCCAAATTGCATGAGGACAGCGTGCGCAAACCGTCTCCGGCGGTTCGTCCTGAAGGGCTTTCAAAGTTGCCGATCGGACGCGCGAACTCTTTTGCGTTTGCGGCTGTACCGCCGTCGGCACCGGCACGGCGCTCGAAACGGCCGAGGCTTCCGGCAACGGATTGGGATCGGGATTGGGGAATTCCATCACCGGAGGCAGTAGCTTTTCCGTCGACTCTTGGGTAACGGCCGAGGGTGGCAAAGGAGGCAGATCCGGCAGGATCATTTCGTCGGACATAGCTAATCTCCAGGGGCACGGGATTTATGATTTTCAGTTTTGGCGTGAACAGCGCCGGCTGAATTGCCTTGAGGTTCTGAACCAGGTCGGGGCGGTTTTCAGCGGGTACAGATGTGCCTGGATTTTTCCAGACAGGTACGGAAACACCGATCGGCGGATTATTGGGGGCGATAACAGCGACGGATGCTTTCTTGATGGGCCAGGCCTGGCCATCCTCTCGAAGATCAACAATGCCCCGTCCAAACGCCTTTGCGAGAGCAATCTCGTCGTCGACCGGGGGTAGTACCTGGACAGATCTCACCCTTGGCTCAGAGGCCAGGGTGTGCTCGGAAAACTGGAAGCGTTCGAAGCTCCCCTGTAAGCGCTCCAGAACCGAGAGAGTCTGGGCCTTGAGAGCAAGGGACTGGCCTGTCTGAACGGTTGAGCGGATCGCTTCGCGAACCTGAGGCATTAGGTCGAGGGCATTTGGCTTATAGCGGTACTGCTCGGTTGCCTTCTTAAAATCGGCCCAGTTCACCTCACTCAGGTAAACCTTGGCCCCATAAATACCCCGGGTATAGGAGACATAGAGGGACTGGAGCGAAGCCATTTGGCTTGGCAGGTAGAACGTTTGTGAGACGGTCATACCCTGAGCCTTTGTCGAGGTCATGGCATAACCATGCTGTAGCGCACGGTACTCACTCGTGAGGATTTTGACGGTCTTCCCATCGTCGCGGGCGACCGTAAACTCCATATCATCGATCCGCTCGCCGTCGATATCCCGGGTGACTTTTCGAAAAGCAAGAACGGTTCCCAGATCACCGTTGAAGATCGGCTGGCTCTCAGCATCCTTGGCGTTCTCGCGCAGTAGCAAGCGATCGCCAATGCCCACGTCAAGGGAGAGTAGCTGGCCCCCAAGAACCTCTGTTTCGATCGTAACCCTGCTCGCAGGATCAAGGGAAAGTTCGCCGCGAGCGAACCGCTCCTCTCGAACCTTGTCATTCAGCGACCGGACCTGCTCATTGGTATCGGCCAAGATCAGCACGTCCTTCCAGCCAAGCTCACGGACAATTCCATCTTTACCGGACTGACCATTTTTCATATCGGTGAGCGCTTCCTGGACGAGCTGGTCAGCTTCGTTCACCCCATCCCGGAAGATTCGCAGCTGATCCTTTGCATCCATCATCGCAATCGCTTCCACCGACTTGCCTTCGTAGAAGGCCTGCGCGATCGGTCGGAACTCGGGAACCTGACGGGCAATTGTCTCAATCCGGGCTACGCGGTCTTCAACGGCATCGTGCATCAGCCCGAATAGGCTCGCCGTTGCGACTGCTCCATGCTGGTTCCTATCGCCTGCACAGAGCAGACGGGCGCCCGCCTGATGACATGCAACAACCAGGCTGTGCATCGTGTAGGTGTCGAGCATCCCGGCTTCGTCGCAAACGATAATGTCGCCCGATCGAATTAGGCTAGAAGCCTTGTGCTGCTTACCAGTCGACTTGGCTGCAAGTGCTTCCTGGTGCTTGATTAAGAGCGAATGGACTGTCTGCGATTGGATGCCGGTCGATGCCTGAAGCTCGGTCGCCTGCTTATTACCAGGTGCCACGCCCATGATCCGGCGCCCTCCGGCTTTGAAGGCATCGTTGTAAGCTCGAAACATCGGAGCCAGAGTCGCGGACTTACCCACCCCGGCCGCGCCCTTGAGGAAGCTGAACTGTCCTACGTCGGTCAGCGCATACAGGGCGTTACGCTGTTCGTCAGTAAGCGAAAATGGCTTTTCTCCGGGCTTCTGCTTGTTATGTTTCTCAGCTTCGTAGCGGGCGATAACTTCATCCACGCTAGCGCGATCAAGCTTCCATCGCGGGTCGTTCATTCCGGCATAGACGGCTTTGAGGCAGTCAGCCTCAAGCAAAATCATCTCTTTGGTTGTGTAGCGTTTGCCCGGCACACGTCCCTTTTCATCGGGCTGCTGCGGGATTTCGACCAACCCGAGCTGCTTGAATAGCTGGTCTTTCCTCTGAGCAATCGCGCTAATCCCTCCCCTCCCAACTGTAAGTTGAGCTGCCACGACATCAATGGAATGTTCCTCGACAACCGACTCGCCGCGGAAAAGCATCTGCTGGACTTCAAGTAGAGTCGGCGCCTTACGTTCCTCCTCTGTCGAGACATGAAGCTCTATGGTCGGGATTGATTCCCGCCAATGCAGGTCGAGCCCTTCACCAAGTGCAACGTCTTTGCCATCGCGGCTACGCATGGCGACCGCTTGGGTAGCCCCCTGACCAGAAACGGCCAGGTTCTTCTTCTCCGCACTAATCTGCTGGCTTCGCTTCGAGAATTCCTCAACTGTCTGGCGAGAAACACTGCGATCGTTGAGACGCAGGCCGTGACCAGCCCAGTCCACCACAGTGGCAGAAGCCAGTTGCGGCAGACGCTCCTGGATTCGCTGGAAGAAGGACACATCAACTACCGCGCCGAATTCGCGCTGGGTTTTGTATAGGTGGCCGGCATCCAGAGTGGTGAACTTGCCACCCGGGAGCATCACGAAATTGGGACGCTCGACATGCGCGTGAATCTGCGGATCGGGGAATTCCGCGCCCGGTGTGCGGCGGGCAGTACAATGCAGATAAGTCAGCGCGACAGATTCGCCGCGGACGGACTCAGCGCCCTGCGCCTTCTCGCGACCGCGGATGCGCCCATTATCATGCTCATACTGAATGGCGTCGTCGACGGCCTGCATCCAGCATTCCTGGATGACGCGGCGCGTGTCTTCATCGGCTTTTGCCCAGTAGAGGGAGAGGCTCTTTTGCATCGACACACAGGAGGAGAAACCGAGTACCTGGTCCTTGTCCTTCTCCTTTTTTTGCTCTGCTGCCTGAGTATCCGCCTCATTAAGACTGAGCCGATCCCTGGTTGATTTACCCTCTTTCCTGTCGCGGGCCAAGGCTTCGGCTCGGGCGATAGATTCATCGATTTGCTTCTGACGACTATCGCCCAGGAAACATTCACCAGTGCGCGGATTGATACCCCGGAACAGGGCCAGGTAGTCACCATCCTGAGGGCGATCGCCTAGGCCAAGGTGCTTGCCAAGAGGGCCGGAAACATTAGAGGCAAGCGTGTCATTGCCGGACTTATGGTAGTAGTCCTCACGTCCGGTGCCCTGCACACTCGATTCGACCTCGCCAACAACCCGGGCAATTTCAGCGTCTACGCGGGCCAGCTCCTCGGCCATCACCTCATTGGCCAAGCCTCGGTCAGCCCCCAAGGTGAGACGCTTATCCTGGAGCGCCTTTAGCTCCTTCAACTTCTTCTCGAAGTAGCTGGCTTTTGCCGAGAAATTCCCGGCTGTCGTTTTGGCGTTCGAAATCCCGTAGTGACTCATCGCTCAGACATCTCCAAGCCTGTCTGCTCGGCAATCAGTCGGTCCAGGACCATCGGCACGAGCAGATCAAGGATCGGCTCAACAGTGCCGGCCAGCAGGTGCGGCCGACGCTCCGCCTGGCTCGCCAAAACCGCCAGCACAACATCCGGGAGAGCAGAGCCCAGAAGGGAAGAAACGGATTGAGTAATAGCGCCGGCCATTGAGGCCACGACTGCGCCATCGAGCAGGACGGGAATCGGGCGCAATGGGTCAATCCGGAACAGCTGCGCCTCGACGAACCCCGCGATCTCCTCATCCGTCCGGACGGAAAAAAGGGCATCGAGTACGCGGCCTTGAGCAACTCCAAGCCGAATGGCAACCCGTTCCAGGCGCTCAACCGCAGCGTCCTCCAGGTACTGAGTCGAAGATTTCGCCCCGGCCTTCTTGCGTGCCATTTCCTTTCCCTTCTGAGAGCCTTTCTCATTTGAGCCAACTAAAGTCGGCGTACCTTGCTTTTGCTTTTCTGGCTTTTCCAGCTGAAAGCCTTGCGCAGCAGGGATTTCGGCTTAACGCGAAGCACCCGAAGGGTGCAGAAGTGTTAACGAAAGCTGCACATATACAAGCATCTCTCAGCTCTTTAAGCAAGTTTTGCTTGACTCGCACTAGTTTGCAACTAACATAGACCCCAAGCGGCCAACCTTTGCAGCTTGTTTGCAACAAACCGCCAACTAGAAGCAGAACCTTTGGTAGAGTTAGCAAGCAGTTTTAAACAAACGCAGCGACCATAGGTGAATACCATGTTTGACCGACGCACAGACGCCGAACGCGCCCGTGATGAGCAGGACCAGCTGGAGTGGATGCGGATGCAGCAGGAAGAGGCCGACCGGAAAACGGCGGCATTGAAAGCCGAGCTGGAGCGTATGAAGGCCGCCGCTGAATCTGGCAGTGGGCAGAAGAACGTAAGGGGAAGCGTCACGAAAGCTTTGCTGCCGAGGATCGAAATCCTCCGCGAAGCAACGCGCTTAGGAACACCGATCACGCAACAACAGGAAATGCTGGAAAGGGCTGGAATCGTTGTTAGCTACAACAGCCTGCGCAAGTTCATCCAGAAATTCCTGGCTCGCGAGTACCGAGAGTTTCTGGCGAACGTACGAACGACCGGAGCTGATCCTGATTTTGGGCGTGAGTTACACCCTGAAGTCATCAGCAAGAACACCCCTGAAGCCTTCGATAAGCGACCAGCAGAAGTACCGAACGTTAACGAAGAGCGCGGTTCAACCGCAGAAAACCTTGACTTAGAGCGGGCGGCAACCCCTCGAAAGTTTCTCTAAAAATCAACGGGAAAACCCATGAGCAAGAAGGAAGAGAAAATGGCAAAAGTAGCAGCAATTGCACACCTGGTGGAGATGGACGACCTTAACCTCGATTCGTCGTGGCTCACTGCGTCGCGGATCCACCCGCAACAACTTCCGGTCGGTAGCGACCCTGGCGCGTCGATTGAACACTTGATCTACGGCAGCGGGCTGGACAGTTTCGTTCTGGACATCGGTGGCAATGAGACTGCGAGCAAGACCATCACGGCTATCGGCGAGCAGATGCTACTGCGGCACTTTAATCTGACTCTGATCCCCGTGCGCGACGAAGGGCAGGATGTGGATAACGCCTTCAAAACCATCAAGCTGATCCGCGAATACGATAAGCAAGCCCCGATTGCTATCTTGCTCAATGACATCACCAGCCGTACCCAGGACACGAAGGATTTGGCGTTGCGCGAGACGTTTGCCGAAGTTTTCGATTTGGCTGAACAGACCGGCACCGAGCTCTTGGTCATGCCCCGCATCGAGCGTTACGGCCGCAGTCGTCGCCTCGGTCTGACTCAGTGGGAAATTTCCGAAGAGCGTGACGCAATCGTCGAGAGGCTGCGCAACATCATCATCGAGGCCGAGCAGGCTGGTGACCTCGACCGCGCCAAGCTAAATACCCGCCTGATGCGCGCCGTGACCGGCTCGAAAACCGTGCGCGAGATGATCAATGTGGTGTTCAAACGCCTCGATCAAATCCTCGGTCAACTTGATCGCCTGCGCATCATGGTCGTTTCGACCAAGGGCGGGGTCGGCAAATCGTTTACCTCACAGCAGCTGATCGCGCCGTACCTGCTTTATGCGCTGGGTGGTCGCAATGAGTGACATCGGCGGCGCCATTCGTTCGATTGATGAGCTGGTCGAGGAGGCCACCCGCCTCCACGTTCTGCTGCGTGGCACTGACGCTTACCCTGGAATTCTGGCTCAGGCCTCGGATCTGGCCGAAAGCCTCAAAGCTGTGTCTGGCCAGCTTACGAGCGCAGCCCAACTGAGTGAGCAACTGGACGCCCTGCCCGAGCGCCTGCTGCGGTCGGCAGACGACATGCAATTCAAAGCGGCCTTGCGCGAGTCGATCGCACAGGTTCTGTCTGACTCGATCATCGATGCGAAGATCCAGGTACAGGACGAAGCGGCTCAGATCGCCATCGATGAGTTGAGCTCAAAGATCAAGCTGGCGATGTCGCAGTTGGGGGAAAGCTCGGCCAACTTCCTTGCTGAACGCAACAAGCTGCGCGGCCTACTGGAATCAGAGCGGATCAAATGCGATGCACTGGCCCAACGAATGAAATATTTCGAGGAGGACAAGGACAAATCGTTCGGCCTGCTCGCCGACGACTTCGCGGAGGCGAGCAGGCACTCGGCCAACGTCAGGTTGCGTGACTGCTGCGTGTGCCTGGTGATCGGTGCTGTTGTCTCTCTGACCACACTTGTGCCGGCCGCTGAGCAGTACCTAAAGCAACCCACCCAACACTACCAACAGCGCTAACCCGCACACCACTGAAGGAGCGAAATCGCATGGCTACCCATAGCGACGATGAAGATTTCCGCGGCCGCAAGAAACAGGCGCGGATTCTCGGCTACGACGCCGAGGCCTGGATCAAAGCCAAGCGCGAAGAGCGCGAGCAATTCAAAGCAGTTGTGGGCATCGACATGGATGGCCTCGACAAGCTGGCCCGTGATCCGCACATGGATGCGATCCAGAAACAGCACCAACAGCGCCAATCAGAGCATGACAAGGCCGATAAGGGTAATCACTTGCGCGAGCGCAGTGAGCGCATGTTGGTGCAGATGAACGAGGTCAACTCTCAGGAAAAGCAAATGCACCAGGGAAACGAACAATCCCAGGAAGAAGCGAAGCAAGGGAGATCGATGTGATGGATAACAGAACCCTCATTGCGGCATCGGCACTGGTCGCAATCTTCACCGGCCAAGTGGGCGCTTGTCCTCTGGAAGATTGCCTTCCTGGATTGAGCGAGCCTCAGTTTCAGTCTCGTGACGACATGCTGGGATTGTATGACCTGAGGCAGTCCGGACAAGCGGCAATGCATGTTGGGTTAATCGCCGCTGATCTGAGAATCGCACTACTCGAAACGGAGAATCGCGCTCTTCGTCTGGCCTTAGCAACTGGCACTCCACCTGACGTCAGCAGCCTCAAGTTTTATCCGAGCCTGAACAGTTTTCTAGACGCAATGAAATCGGACCTGATTCAGACAGAAACAACTGGCCGGATGCCGCAATTGCGTCATTTTGAGCAACGGGTCCGCAATGCGGACACCCGAGCAAAAATTGCTGATGCATCGCGGGCGTTGGTAATCGAGAGCGCTCAAATTGCTGCGGCGGCGAACGCAACTAAGCAAGCGCAGTGAAAGGGTGGCTCACCTGAGCGGCAACTCAGGTGAGCCGGTTTCGCGGCAGGAAAAACCCACGAAAGGAAGAAATTGTATGGTAACGCAATTCCCTAATTACATGGAAAATCTGCTTCTTTGGGTCACAGATCCTGAAGCAGCAAAACGCGCCTGGCGCGAGCGCCGTACACAGGCCATTCGCATAGCGCTTGGCCCACAACTGAGCGCGGATACTCGCGGTTGGCCGGCCAATCAGATCCTCCACGATGATGTGATCGAGGCCCTCCCATCGGATCGTGCGTCGCTTACGCGCCGCGCCTTCTATAGCCGCGCTGCATTCCATGCGGGCGCTCGACTCCAGAAGCGCCTACGCGCCCGGAATTTTGCGCTCAGCGTCGGGGCTCTCGTGCTGGTATCTGCCACTGCCTACCTCCTGGGTCGCAACGGATCCAGCCTCGCCTGGCAGTGGGGATCTACGGCTGCAGGCCTGTGCATCGCAATAGCCGGGGGGTATGTGTTCAGCATTTCACTCGGTCTTACGCCGTCTGCCTGGCGGGCTATGGTTCCGGCCGGCGCGCTGCTGACCGAGGATGAAATCAAGGATGTGAAAGAGTTCGGTGCCCGGGTCCTTCTGCGCGTGACGCCCCCCCAAGCGCCGGCTGACCTGGTTGGCTTGTATCGCGCTTGGACGTATGACCGCGACGGCAATCCGGTGGATGGCCAGATCGTCCCGGATGATCTGTCCGTTTCATATCTGCGCAAAGCGTTGGAGGACGAATCTGTACCGATGGCTGTCGCTGGTATCGCAATTCTTCTGGCCGGCCTGTTCGTTGCCGCCGACTCGTTGAGCTGGTTTATCGCGCCGGTCGCCGCGGGTGCCACGGCGGTATGGTCTTTCCTTTGTATCGTCGATCTGGCATCGATCCCGAAAACCCGTGCCGCCGCCGCCCGTGAAGCGCTGGCTGTATCGGCCTTTCCCAAGCTGATAGAGCAAGAAGGAAAGAGCAAATTTGCTGATTTCGATCGCGCCCTAGATGAGCAGATCGAGCGAGCGATGGCCGAGAATTCGACCTTCATCACTTTAGGCACAGCAACTGATCTATTTGCCGAGCGCCGTGATCCGTACAGCCCAGCCCAAGCCGGCATGCCCTTCGGGTTGAGCATTGCCGATCTGTCAACGCATCTGCTCGTCCTAGGTCTGACTGGTACAGGCAAAACTGCTGCAGTGATCCGTCCAGTGGTCTGGCAGTGGCAGGCTGCAAAAGCGGGCGGCCTGCTTGTCCTGGATGGTAAAGGTCAACTGCCAACCGAGTTGGTAGGTCTGCCTGGCTTCCAAGTGATCAGCCCTGAAAATGCCCCGTTCAATCCTATCCAGGGTTTGCAACCGGATGAAGTTGCCGAAACTCTTTTCCAGCTATTCAGTTCGGAAAAAAGCAATTCCGGCGATGTAGGCGGAAGTGAATGGGAACAATTTGCCAGGGAATTGCTGCGCAGCGCATCTAAAGTGCTGGCGATGATGAATGCCATCGAGCCGGCCGAGTGGCCCTGGACCCTTGGGGCGATCTACAAATTGGCGTTTGAGCCAGGCAGTCGTGATCGTGCCAAGCAAATCATCGAGGAAAACAGCAAGTGCTTCGATCTTCTGCCCGGTCATCTTCGTCGCGCCTACAGCGCTTTCATGACTCGCCACATGGAGAAGGCGAACGAAACACGCTCGTCGATTGAACTCAACCTGGAAACCTGGTTGGGCACGCTGATCAACGATCAGGAGCTCGGTGCCTGGGCTGACACTGTTGATGGTGTGGAAATCGAGGATTGCCTATACGGCGCTATGCTCGGCTTGGCTCTGCCTGATACTCAAACAGGTGTTGCCATCTCTGCCCTTGCCAAGCGCCGCTTTTACTCGGCGATCAAACGCCGCGGCGATGGTTGGAAAGCCGAAGGCCAACAGCCCGTTCTGCTGGTTGTCGACGAGGCGCAAGATCTGGTGTCGCATGAGGAGCTTGCCATCCTTCCGAAGGCTCGCTCGCTCGGTCTGTGCGCGTTGTACTCCACTCAAGGCCTCGACGGCCTCCAGGTCGCACTCCAGGACGAACAGGCGACGATCATGTTGCTCGATCAGTTCCGCTCTGTTGTGAGCATGCAAGTCGGTTCTGAAATGACCCTCGATTATGTATCTCAGCGCCTTGGCGCTGCGCCTCGCGTCGTTTTCTCCGAAGTCGCGGCCAACACCACCGACCCGGTAGCCACGGCAAATCTGTATGGGGCCAATGCTGGTGGTTATTCGACAGGTACTCTGGCCGCCAGAGCGCAGACATCCGACGAAATGATCAAAGTTGGCCGCTCGTATAGCCATGTCGGCCAGGCAATCAGCACTGTCTCTGAGCTAGCGAAAAAACTGGGCGCTGAACAGGCATGGCAGCAGCTGCCGGCCGCAATTCGCCGCGAGAGACCTGCGGGCAGCGTCAAGATTGGTGAAATCCCGCTCGTGTCGCCCGATGAGATCCGGTCGCTGACGATGAATAAATTCACCGCGCTCGCGTCGGTCAACCGCTGCGGGACTATTCGTCGCGCCCAGATCCGGCTCAATCCCATGTTTGCATTCCCGAGCGAAACGAAAACCGTACTGGCCGCTGAGGAGGTGGCAGCATGAAAAACTCTTCCGCTCATCTCCTCGCCCAGCACGGCGAGCTGCTCCAGGTCAGCGCTGTTATCACCGGCGAGCCCCTACACGACAAGGCGGGGCGCTTCCTGAAAGCTATCGGCGTCGCTGCACTCTGCATCGCCGTTGCAGCCGGCGCGGGCCACGTTACCCAGGGGATCCGCGAAGAAGCTGCTCGCGTAGCGGCTGCGGAGAAAGCCGAGGCGGAACGCCTGGCCAAGGAAAAGCGTATCGCAACGGCTAAAGTCGCCGGACTGCAGAAGCGCCTGACGGCCATGCAGACACAGATCAGTACCGAGCGTGATGCGCTGCAGGAGCGTTTCCAGCGGCTGCTGGCGGACATAGATAAGGATCCAGCCGTTGCCGAAATGCTGCGCCGGTATCCACCACCGTACAAGCCGCTCCAGGGAATTGATCCCGTCGCGTTCGAGGCCTTCATCGACCTAGATCGCGACAGCTGGATTGCGACTGGCACCAGTCCGAAACTGGATGAGCATTATCAAACTGAAAACGCCAAGATCCAGGAAGGCATTAGCTATCTGGACAAAATCAACCGTGAGCTACTGCTGATTACCCAAAGCAAAACAGCCACGGGCTCAAAAACTGAGGCGCGGGAGCTGGAAGATCCCGCGTCCCCGCCGAAGCCGGCAGCTTCTCGCTCTGTGCCGGCCACGCCAGCAGCACCCGCGCCGCTCATGCCGCTGGAATCTTCAGCACCCGCGCCGGCGGCGAAGCCGCGCGCGGTGCCCACTGGTGTGCCTGGCAAGGTCCAGGTCCTGGACTGGTAGTCTTGTCGACTCGCGCCTTAAAGGATCCCGGCCTCGGCCGGGATCTTTATGCCCGCTGCGCGGGCCGAGCCCAGAAGGGAAAACGGTGAGCGCCGGGGCGGGGCATGTCCCTGCGCACCAGAGGGAGGCTTTGAAGGATTGCTGGTAAATTCGGCGCTAGAAACGAAAAAACCACCGTGAGGTGGTTTCTTCGTTAAGCACTTTCATATGTCCGCGGGTGGAGGCTTTCGCCCTCGTTTCCCTCGGCTACAGGATTCAATCTAAGGATATTCGCGGTTGTCGTCAATGCTTGCTCAACCTATCGCGCCTCGATTGCGAATCTGCTCAGTAGCTGGACCATTTGCTCCTGGTACTCGCTGTACTCGTCCAGGAGCACTGGGTCGCCGGCTAACCCTGGTAAATAATCAGGCCCGTACTCAGCCGCAAGAGCACCTTGAAGCATCCAGTCCAGATACAAGGGGCGCAGCACCCTCTCAGCCAGCCCGGGTTTGCCGTGCGCCCAATAGAATCGATGCTCGGGGGTAGAGACGAAAGCGCAGCCTTTCGCCCATGCAACATAGTCAACTTCCCAGTAAATTCCGATCGCATCAAGGTGGATCGCGAACCAAAGTGAACCACTGGGTTCTTTCGATGCCCAGGCTCTCCAGGATTGCGGGTAGGCGTTGCAGGCCAAGCCGGCGAAAGCAGAGCCCGGGTAGTAGACCATTCGATCACGGCCGATCTGCAAAACGGGCACGGTGTTAACTATGTGATCTACTACGAGATCAGATAAGTGAGGTGGGATCATGGTAACGACCTTAGAGTTTCACAAGGTTGACAATGACTACAAGCTAGGTGGGGTTCCTACAGAATTCGGAAAAAATCGTACTCTAAGAAAAAATCGTACGCCTTGAGGCTGCTCCAGCAGCCCCTATACTGGTTTTGTCTAGGGGGAGGGAGTGGAATGGGAAGCCCGGTACGCATTCTAGTGATCATGTCCATTTTGATATCTCTTTCGGCGTGCTTTGACCGCTCAATTTCAGGTAGTTACGTGGCCAAAGACTCATCAAGCGCTGAGCTCTTGCAACTTACTCAGGCCCAGGACGGAAAGATCGTAGGAACCCTACAGCACATAGCTCTCAAAAGCGGTGGAGGGATAGAAACGTCGATGGCAAACGTAAGTGGAGTCGTTGATGGTGAGAGTCTGACCCTCACTGTGTCCCTGGCCGGTCTCCCAATCAGTCGGAATCTCAGTGGAACTGTCACCGCATCAGCATTGGAGCTAAATCTAGTCGGCAGCGCCGGCGCGGTAGCCAGCGCTCATTTCGCGCGCGGCAGTGTCGCAGACTTCAATACTGAAGCTGAAAGGTTGGCACAGGCCGGCCAGTCGATCAAAACTGAGAAGTTACGGGCTGATCAGGTCGAAACCTTGGACCGGTCCGCGCTGGCTCTCGAAGAGGCGCTGAATGCGTATGTGGAGAGGGCCAGAAAGCAAATCGACGATACGCCCCGCTTCATTTCTTACTTCACTCGCGCAAGCAACGATATCAGTGACAGGCTGCGTTTTGCGCAGCGTCTTAACGGTGCGCAGAGATCTCAGGCCGAGGCTGCATTGGCGCAAGTCTCCGCCTCCGAGCCCGCGATCCGGAATACCGGAGACTCGATCGATACGGCAATTGAGAATATGACCCGGGAAGAGGCATCTCTCAATATCCGAATGATGCCCTTCAATGGTAACTGCCTTGGCACGTCAACCGTCAAACCTGGAGATGTCATACCCAACATGGGCCCCTGCAAAGCACTTACGTCGGCTGCTGCACGCTTTGAGGAGGTGAGAGTGCTTGTCCACGCAGCGCATGAGCGCCTCCAACTCCAAAAGAACAAAGCGATGAAAGAGATGGAGGCCACTTGGCAGTTGGCTACTCGTCTTCCTTAACCTGCGAGTTGACCGACTCTCATCAATTCAGATCAGTCCCTCAATGGTGTGGGGCTGGATTACCTCAACCTCGAATTCCTCCAATACCGCATCAGGGAAGTCCGATATGTCACTTGAGGAAATGCTCACCCGCTCGGCTGATCTACAGGACGAGATCCTGCGACTGCTCGAAGACGTCCCCACACATCCTAGCGAGCGGTTTGAGGCTTCGATGGTTGCCTGTGGAGTCGCCCTAGAACACGCTCAGGCACTACGCATCCTGTTCGAGCATGGCAGTCCGACCACCGCGATGTCGGCGCTACGCCTCCAGTTTGAAGCTCTCACCAGGGCGATGTGGATGCTGTACGCTGCGAGTGACGTGGCCATCCAAAAGCTCATGGCACCGCTGACAGAAGAAAGCGCGCGGGTAGCCAATAAACTCCCCCAGGTTGGGGAGATGATAGAGGCTATCGTGAAGAAGGCTCCGGTTGGGGCCTCATCCATGTTGGTCCAGTTCAAAGACATTTCCTGGTCGACGATGAATTCTTATGTGCACAGCGGCATTCACCCGCTGCGTCGGCACCTAGAGGGCTATCCAGCCCAACTCGTACTGCAAGTCCTGCAGAACTCCAACGGCTTGATGACCATGACCGGCACGCTCGCGGCGATCCTCACCGGCAATGATTGCTGCATCAACCCGATGCGAGTCATCCAGACAAAGTTTAAGGACTGCCTGCCGCCGCTTAACCCCTTGGCCCCACAGGTGTAAACGATATGCCGTTAACCCAGATACAAGAATTCGGAAAAAATCGTACGCTAAGGATTTTCGGGCAGCCCTAGCGGCCGAAACTTCCATCCTCCAGGCTGTGGCCCTGCCCTCGGGCGTAATCGAAGGCACGGAACTGCGCAGGTAGGGCTTAAGTGCACTTTCTGTTCCGTTGCTCCCCAAACTCGTAATCGCCGAGCACCATGGCATGGTCCCTCACACTGCGGAGTGGTTCAGCAGAACCTCTTGGCATATGCAAGTAGCTGCTTGTTGAGGTCATCGGCGTACGGCGCATAATGCGCTTCGCGGTGACAGCACGGGCACAGGGCCACACAATTGTGTACACGGTCTGACTTCTCGGCCCCTAAGATGTGATGAACATCCAGGAAGCCAGGGAAGTCCCGGCGCTTGCCACAATCCTCACGCTCGCACGCAAACCTGGCCCTTTCGAGTACAGCTCGACGTACGTGAGGATCGCGACGAACCTCCGAGCGAAGCACGGGCACGCGCTCGCCTTCATCCCGACCCAGAGTCGAGTAGTCCGGAGCCGGGCAGTCGTCGTAGGTATCGTCGACCACTACCGACTCCACTACATGGGGAGTGAGCTTGGCTAAATCGATCACACCCGGCCACTGCCACAGTGCATCGGCCACCTCGTGTCCGTCAGGTGTCCGGTCATCCTGTAACCACAGAGTCGGGCTGGTGCCGTTCTGAGCGTGATTCTTCTTGGCCCGCCCCTTCAACTCACGGCGTTGCAGGTCATCGCTGACCTCGCGCTGACGGTTCCAGATGGAATGGAGGCTTTCGATAGGAATGAGCGCGGCAAAGATAACGGCGCCTTCGTCACGCTGCACGAGCAAATTGTGAGTGAGCCCGCGCTTCGTATCTCGCGATGTAATGTGCTCCAGCGTCGCATCCCATCCACCTTGCCGCAGGTGCGCTGCCAACTGAGCCGCTGCGTATTTCTTCTCGTTGGGATTTCGTCCATCGCGCCGCCAGCACAGTCGGACGCGCATGCTCAGCACCTGGCCATCAGGAGTGCGGATACTGATGAACTGCTGAGTGGCCACGCCCGTTTGAATTCGCTTGTCGGCAATGACAATGTAGCCTCGATCATTCAGGAATGGCGCTAGTGCATCCCTGGATAGTTTTTCCGCAGCATGACTTTCAGGCCCCCGGAAAAGGCGATCTCCTTTCGACATTTTGACACTCCTGCTGTTGATCTATGACGAAGCCATGCCGAGACAAAGGGAAACTTCACTCATTTGGTTCGTAACCAGCTGTTTTTAGAGTAGTTATCACTTATAGCTTTCGGAGTGGTCGGTACTTCCCGTCTTCCGGCCGGCGACTCTGCCGCCGGATGTGCGCCGAACTCAGATCGGCCATTACGAGATGGTGGATTCCACGATCTACCTGCTGTGCCTGTGGCACACCCGTGAGGATCGGTAGTTGGATGACACGACGAAAACGATTCAAAAACAATTATCTATAGTGCAAATGTTCTAAATTTCCTTTATCTCGGCATAACCGATAGTCCGCTCAGTCATACCCAGCACGCGCATCGGCGATGTATTGCAGTGCGTCGGCCTTGCGCTCAGCCGAGCAGTCGGCGTGCTTAACCAGCGTCTCACAGAAGCCATAGTCTGCATTGGCCAGGGCGCGCAGCAGACCCGTGCACAAAAGAACTTCATCGTCGTAATCATCCTGCAACCGCTGATACTGCGCTTTCAGCTCGGTAATACGCGCTTCAAGCTGTTCGGAGGGGGTCTCGATATCGGCCATGTCGGGGGATTCCTTTCAGTGCTACTCGTTGGTTGCGAACACATTGAACGATTCAGTATAGGCCACAGTCCGTGGGCCTTCGGGAGCTAAGCGGATAGAGGTGGGTGAACTCTGAATCTGGTCCGCCGCTAGAGTCCGAAACCTTAGCGTACGATTTTTCCCGAATTCTGTAGGCCCCCCTGGATAACTCGCGCACGCGCCGCGCCTACCAGAGCGACATCGAGGACTTCACCGGCTTTCTTGGCATCACGGCCCCCGAGCAGTTCCGCGCCGTCACCCGGGCGCATGTCCTCGCCTGGCGTCACCAGCTCGAACAGCGCAGCCTGGCCGGGGCAACGATCCGGCGCAAGCTGGCAGCGCTGGCCAGCCTGTTCGATCACCTTCTCGACAGCAATGCGGTCGCAGGCGGCAATCCGGTGCACGGGGTCAAACGGCCCAAGATTGAAACCACCGAAGGCAAAACGCCAGCACCGGGTGACCACCAGGCCAAGGCCCTGCTCGATGCACCGGATCCGTCGACCACGAAAGGCCTGCGCGATCGGGCGATTCTGGCCGTGCCAGCTGTATCACGGGCTGCGCCGCGAGGAGGCAGCACGACTGACCGTCCAGGACATCCTGGAGCGACGTGGGATCAAACATCTGCGCGTGCACGGCAAGGGCGGGAAGATCCGCTATCTCCCCCTGCATCCGGTCGCCATGGAACGGATCCATTCGTACCTGGAAGCCTCAGCCCACCGGCTTGAACAGACTGCAGCGCCGTTGTTTGTGCCGCTGCGAGGCCGGAAAACCGGGGCTGGAATCTCAGCTGAGGGGATCTATGCCCTGGTCGGGATCTATGCCCAGACTGCCGGCATCGAGGTCGCCGGCTTGGGTGTTCACGGCTTGCGTGCGACGGCCGCGACCAACGCCCTTGAGCATGAGGCCGATATCGCCAAGGTCCAGCAGTGGCTGGGGCATGCCAACATCAGCACCACGCGCATATACGATCGGCGAGCTTCCAGACCGGAAGACTCGCCGACATATAAAGTGCGGTATTAAGCACCGCCGCCCTGCGGGGGCTGTGGCGGTCGGAATGGGGTGATCGCCCTGCTGATAGATCCGGTCAGCATCTGCCGGGTGCTCATCGAAAGGCCACCCATGATCCCTTGCATGCTGTTCTCGTACGGATTCAAGCCAGGTTCAGACAGGCTAATCATGTTCAGCACGCTACGGGGGAAACTGGTGATCAACTGAGCAGAGGTAACGACTACGTTCCAGCTCAGAAGGATGATCACAACAACCATCAGCAAGCCGCCGATAAGGATGCCGCCGAGGCTTTCCAACGGACGGCCGACATCGGCGACCCCCGGATCAAACATCCCCCAAAGCCCCATGGCCATCGCCTGGACCATGGCCAGACCGACAGCACTGATAACGATCGCTGCTGCCAGACCACCCACGGCCAATGCAGGATAAAGGAAGATGAAGATGAAGGCGTTCCACCCTTTCGCCGACAATTGCGAGGTGTGCTCTTCGCCTTTCGGCGCGGCCATACCAGCGGACCAGAGCGTCACTCCGAAAAACGTCGTCGCCACTGCGACGAGCCAGCTGATAGCTCCCATCAGTCCATAAATCGCAAACAGTAGAGGCATCACGTAGCCGAGCAACCCGCCGGAGATAATCATTACTCCGCCGATTGCTTTTGGCAGCGTCCCATCAGTGATTGAGCTCAATCCTGGAATATATTGGGCTATCGTCCCACCCGCAAAAAAGCCAATGCCCGTGCCAACAAGCGAGCGGCCCCATGCTGCAATGTTGTGAATATTTTGGTTGCTCGGTCCGGTCGTAAGCTTGAGGATATCGAGCGAAAAAACTCTGGCCAGCAGCGACTTTTCAGCACCGGTGTTGCCTGGTTGAATTTGAGCAAGAGCTTCACTTTCGACTAGTTTTGAAAGCGAGTCGCCCGGAGTCATAGCCGAAAGCGTGGACTTTGGCATCATCTGTGCCGTCGCGCCCTCTGCGTAACTCGACGCACGCGAGAAGTCGCTCGCTGCGCGTAACACGAAAGTACCACCAAGCATCCAACCCCAGCTTTTCACTTCATCGAAATAAGCCTCGCTGCGAGCCACTTGATCGGTGGCTATAGTCGTGGCAATCGCGCTTTCGACAGTTTTCTTGTACCAATCTGCTGTTTGAGATGTCCAGTTAATGCTCTCCTCGAAAAACCGCTTTGCCTCGGCAGGACTTGCCGAGCCGTCTCGTAGAGCGATTGCCTGCCCAACAGCGTGTTCGACTAAACCAATCCAGATCTGTCGCTGCGCTGCTGTAATGCCCGCTTCAATCGATGCTGAGTTATTCTTTTTGACTTGTGCGTATTCGGCAGAGCATGTCATAGACGATAGCCAACCCGCTTTGCAAAACCAGCCTTCAGTTTCTAGCTCACGCCCAACTGTTCCGTCCACTGCATCCGGCTCGATTAGCCCTTGCACCCCCATCGCAACGGCGCGAGCGAGATCGTCGCTTGGCGGTATCAGGGGTATTTGCAGAGATCGCCCCGCGTTAGCGATATATACACCCGCAGCAGCACTACCGGAAGCTGGATATTTATCGCCATGAACTTGATTCCACCTGACTTTCAGTGCTTCTTCCGCCAGTGCACGCCCTGTCAGATCAATGAGTTTTTCATTTGGATCCTTGAAAACTTTGAGAGCAGCTAATTGTGTCGCCGATACTTTCCAAGAGTTGAACATATCCAGAGCAACTTTAGCATCCACCTCAACTTGATACTTAGGATCTTTAAATAAGTTATGGCGATGCATCAGTTCGAACGCATCGTGTTGCATAGTATCGCCATACTCAGCGGCCGACTTTGCTAGACCGGCAACAAGCGAATGCCCTGGAGTCAGTGACACTGATGTCCCTCCTGCGCTCGAAACAGGGATAACCGGGGCAATCAAAGAAAGTGCAATAACAACCCTCAGCGGATAAAAGAAGGCATCATTGCCGTCCTTCGCGCCGAAAAAATTACCATTGTTTTTTAATCTGAAGATACCAAGAAACATGGCCCAGGCCGCTAGAGCGCCGAACATCGCGAGGCCAAGTGTTGCGAACGCGGACGCAAAGATTGTCAGTGGCGTTACGTCTTGGGCAACGAAATCAGTAACTTCTGACGGGTGAAATATCCAACGCCCAAACATCCAGGACAATACCAACTGTGAAAAGCTGTTCATCACTTAGCCCTCACCCGAACTTGGTAATCAGCCGGCAAAGTTTTACCGACGAGCAAGCTCGGATTACGGATAACATCCCTCAGAAATTTAATTACTGGTGGAGCGCTTTGCGAATAGGCCATGTTCACACGATATGCATTTTGGAAAAGCATCATGCACACCATGTTCAGAAAGGCCAAATTTGCAAAAATCATCAGACTACCTCGGTCCCAATTTGCAACCAGATTACCGAGCACCCCAGCTATGCCGAGAATAAGAATCGCGTTCACGAATAAAAGTGACTTATAGGCACGCCGCAATGAATCATTAGTAATTATGCAATCTGTGCACATTTTATCCCAGAGCAGGCGATCATCAGTTTCCGCCAGTTCACGATCAGCTTTCGCCTGGTCACGAATAGCCTTGAACCAGAGGTAACCCCCTTTAATAAAGTAGATCGGCAAGCTTACTGAATACTTCAGCTCGCGTGCAGCATTCTTCGTCTGGCTGTAGCCGGTCAAATAACCTGCGACTGTTTTGAGCTTACTCATGATCAGCCTCACTGGTATAAACTGGTGGAACTGGAACCGGCGGAACCTGTATGTCAGCGAATGTATTTGGGTGAGGCATTGGTGTCGCTTCACGCCCTGGAACAACAAGGCCAAAGTAAATAATCAAACCAATCCCAATCGCCCGCGGAATCTTTACTGAGGCCTCTTTAAGCAGCATTTCTAATCTCCTCACCTAAGATTATTTCTACAGTCCCAGCCAGTGCTGCTATTACGTGAGCGTCGTGCTCACAGATTTCAGGTAATTCGCCCGCCTTGACCTGGATCTCACGGAGAGCAGCCAAAGCGCGGTTAAGTTCAGCCACTGTAATGCTCATACTCTTTCCTTTCGAATTTATAATTACTAGATTTTAAGAGCCCACATCAAAATCTTCCAATTGCATATTTCTAATCAGGCAAATATTTTTGCAATTCCGCCAGCATATAATAATCAAATATTGCGGAGAATTTAGCGCCAACAACCTTCAAACTAATAGCTATAAACTATGGCTTTATTATTAATGTCACACCCACAAAAAACCCCTCATCGAGGGGTTTTTATGCGAAGCTTGATCAGTACCGGCGAAGTATTCCGGTCATCTCGTTGTAGAACTCTTGGGGATGCTCACCATGGGTTTCGATGTCCTTCTCAGCTACATATGCGCGCCAAGTGCCATTCTCAAAAACAAACTTAAATCCATCGGTGCTTGCTGTTCGGCGATTGACGCCACCGTAGTTATCAATGGGACGGATTTTTTCGACGCCATCGATGACCAGGGATAAATAGCCGGTGTCTGGATTGCTTTTCTCATTCCAGAAAGTCAGTTCGATTTTTTTTGCCTTGGGTGTGCCGAGTGCATCCTCCAGATATTGCGAAGCTTTCGCACTGTAAACTGCGTCAGTAGTCGCAGCTTTCGGCATGACCTGATTCATCTTCTTTTCACCACACCCAACCAGGGCGACCAGAGCCAGCACTAGTATGACGATTTTGATTTTCATGATTTCAGTCCTCGTTACTTCGCAATTTTCAACCGGATCGCATGAATTGTGTATCAGCGGGCTCATTACTCGATCACCTGATGAGTGAGCAAGGCCAAGTAAGCGGCTGCAGTCACGTACAGCATGCCCAAGACAGCAGATCCAGCTGTCGCTTGACCGGTGTGAGCGGCGTAAGCCAGCCCGGCGATCGCAAACGGCCAGGTCATCGCTGCAGCGCCGCAACCGAACACCAGAGCAAACATCACCAGAGCAGCGAGCCAGCGGAAACCAGGGATCGAAACATCACGACCAAAGTCGACACAGGCCTTAAGGCCGGCGACCAGAAAGCGCACTGGACTGCGAACGATCCGGCGAGCGGCCGTGAATCCGGGCCAGAAAATACTAAGTGCGATCATCGCTTATCTCCCGCACCAGGTCCCGCTGCGCTTCGCGCCAAGCCTGGATCATCTGTTTAACCTCAACAGAACCGTGATGCAGTTTTTCGCGTGTACCTGGAGCAAGCCGGATCCTCGTACTGGAACCAATCTCGGCATATACGCCAATTTTGATCTTCAGTTCCTCAAGCTCCATCAGGTCAACAGCACCGGACTCAACCATCAGTGCGACCGCTTCCAGGTGCTCGCCCTGCATCAGGAGCAGGGCGACATCAAGGCTTGGCGGTGAAGCCAGGCGCAGGCTCATTACTGAGCCCTATCCATGGCCACGGGCTGGATCGGTGCCTTGAGTCGAATCTCAACGCGGCGGTTTTGCGCCCTGCCCTCCTCCGTGCCGTTGCTTGCAATCGGCTGGGACGGGCCAGCACCGTATACTTGGATGCGAGTTTTATCGATACCCTGGCCGATCAGGTGTTTACCGACGCTAATGGCGCGCTTCTGCGACAACTCGATGTTGCTGGCATTGCTGCCAACGTTATCTGTGTGGCCAGTGACCTCGACGTTGTTGTCAGCGTAGGACTTGAACGAGCCCGCGAGCTTGTCCAGGTTGAATGCCGCCGCCGGCGACAGCTCGGTCGAGCCAGTGTTAAAAGTGATCGCGCCAGGCATCACGAGCTTGATGTCGTCGCCTTGGCGCTGCACTTCGATGCCAGTACCAGCAGTGGCTTTACGCAGTTCCGCCTCTTGGCGGTCGGCATAGACGCCGTAACCCGCGCCGGCCAGACCGCCGATACCGGCGCCGATGAGTGCGCCCTTGCCGCGGTTGTTTTTATTGATCAATGCGCCTGCAGCGGCGCCGGCGATGGTGCCGATGCTGCCCCAGGTCAAGGTCTGGTTGCGCGAGCCGTCTTTGTCGGTAGGGGCGAGGTTGGCGCAGCCGGCCAGGGAGAGGATGCTGATGATGAGCGAAGCGGAGATGATCTTTTTCATTGTCGAGTCCTTTACTGCGACGGGTTGATTGGGTTTGCACGCAATGGCATGCGAAGCCGCGGGAGCGGCAGATCAACTGATGTCACAGCGAAGACCCGACTGGGCGTTTCTTTTTATTGCCTCCCCTCCCCTGTCGCTGATCCGAGGAAGTTCAGTGCGCAACTTATATCTACACCGTACTACTTAAAACTCCAGCCGAGTTGCTGCCCGACTGGATTAGTCTGACTTTAGGGCTGTGGAGGCTCGTAGTCGCGGTACTCACCGCGCCACTCAGCGGCTTCGTCCTGGTCGATCCGACCTTGGCTCAACAGAGTGAGAATATGGATTTCGGTCAACGAACAAGCTGACCGGCTATGGAAAGTGCAGAGCGCGTCGTCCAACAGATAGTCACGGACATCCACGTCTAATAGAGCGCGCTCGTGCTTAGCGCCCTCCTCAAGCTCTATGGTGGCCTCATCCAAGGTTTTGTCGGCTGACCAGTAATCGGTCAAGCTGCATTGGCCCAAGCTATCAGCATCCCAGATCTGGGCATGAGTATATTCGTCGCCCCCATCTAACTCGACCCGGATCAGGGCTTCCAGCTCTTCTTCAGCAACTTTGGCGTCATCACTCAGCTTGCCGACCCTGTTATTGCCGTCCCAAACATCTTCGGCGCCGCCCACAATACGGGTGGCCAGTACTTGGAACTCGGCACTGCGTAGAAATGCTGCGATGGCCGAGCCGCGCACATTGCTGGGAACTCTGTAGCGGCGCACCAGGCCATGCCAGACGCTGAACGGGACTCCGTTACCGACCTCGCCATTGACATCCGCCTCAATCTCGCCCCTGCAGATGTCAATGGCAATGTAGGCAGGCTGCGGTTGCAATTGACGGGCGTACTTTTGGTACAACGGTGCAATCGAGTCTGCAATGTCTTGTAAATCGTTAAGGATAACAATCACATCTTTCATGTCGGAGCTCCGTAACTCTGTTAATCGAATGATTGAAACGAGAACATTCGAAGGGTGCCAGAAACAACTGGGACACATATGAGTAACAGCGGGCATCCGACAGGACATTTTTAATTATTGCCTTACCTCCCCTACCGCTGTTCGGGGGAAGCTCGGTGCACAGTCATTAACTACAAAGCACTTCTTGAATGCAATTATCCCCCAGCACAACTGCATGTACAAGCATTTCACTCACAAGCACTCATGATAAATATATATCACAAGCGTAGAACCCATATATAATCAACACTAGTAAATAGCCGTACAGGCCAACAATGAAAAATTTCGAAAGAAACAACTCACTTGATCTAGTTAAGTGGATCGCGCTATTTACAATGATCATCGATCACACCTGGTTTGTGCTACCAAATGAAATACAGGAAAACATGTGGTGGATGCGGATTATCGGTCGGTTTACATACCCCTTATTCTGCCTCACGATTGCGGCAAATGTTGTCCGGCAGCCAATCAGTTGTCCAGTCGGATTGAAATATCTGAGCGGGATATTACTATTCGCCATCCTGAGCCAATGGCCGTATTCGAGATATTTCGATAATGGGCATTTAAACATTCTGTTTGTTATAGCACTTGGGCTAGTTATCGCTCAGGCGATGCATCATCGGACTCCCGGACTGATCTTATGCGCGATCCTATCCCTGTTGATCACAATCGCGCTCCGTCCGGTACTGAGCTATGGCGTAGCTGGAGTGTTGTTACCTACTGCACTGGTAATCGCGCTTCAGGCACGGAAGCTAGAGATTAAAATCGTAAGTTGGTCCCTATCCGCTCTCCTCGCCGCTATCGCAAATGTTGGCAGCTCGATTTTGCTGTTGCCTGATCTGCCCACGATGGATCATGCAGTAATCATCGCAGCCGCATTGGCACCGGTGCTCGGACTGACTCTGCTGCAGGTCCAGGTGCCACCGTTACGCTCCGTCAAAGGATGGCTCTACCCAGTTTATCCGATCCACTTACTACTTCTCAGCTCCCTATCAATATCGTTCTGATGCCACCTAGCAAGCGCTTGGACGTTGAGGCTTCACTAGATCGCGCGGTATCTCTTCGCCCTTCGCCTGCCACTTCACAGCCTCCAGGATGCGTGTCGATGCTTGAACTCACTTCCTTCCCTTCCGGGGTCTCAAGCGCCTCAGGCGCTTGATCAAAGATTGGGCATGCCGCCTCGCAGGCGCGCAGATACCCCGACGATAAGCACTCCTATGGGTCGATAGCGAATACGAAAAAATCGTAAGCTAAGCGTGCGGCCTGCAGGTTGAGTCCATAGAGCTTGAAGCCTTGAGGGAATGCCAATCAAAAAGAAGGGGTCAGCATTTTCAAGGTCGCGGCCGATTCCCAGAAAAAGCCATAGGGTCAGTGTCCGAAAGAAGTCCGGAACCGGCCCAAAACGTGACGAGAGGACAAATCGGGGGCCAGAAACGGCGAATCCCTCTCTAGGAGGGATTCTCAGCCGTCGATTGCATGCGTTCGACGGGACAGGTCGTTCTTGCGTCGCGCTGGGCGAACTGCTTTCGCAGTAACGGGGTGCGATCCTTTCGGATCCCTGTAACCACCCAGGGGTACACGACTAAGTCGCAAGTTAATTATGCAAGGATCTACAAGCGTCCAAAAGGCCTATTGATCATTTTTGTTCATCCTGCTTCACGCTGAATAATGGCCCTTGCCTTGCTCAAAGCTCGCAGCCACGGACTTCAACTCATTGGCCAGGGTCGCTGGCCTAGTCGGCTCACACAGCGCCTCAACCTGACAGGCCGCACGCTTAGCGTACGATTTTATCCAAATTCTGTTGGCTTCCCTTCATAGTCTCCAGGCTGCACGCCGATACTCGAACTCACTTCTTTCCCTTCTAGGGGGCATTTCGGGTTCATAGCTGTTGTCTCGGCGCTTGAGTGTTTGCACAATCTAAAATCCACTGTTTGGCGCCGCCTGGATTGTTTCTGACCTCTGGTGCAGGGCGCAGCTCTGCCGGGGTCGAGAGGGGCATAGCCCCCGGCCTCCTTGTCTACCCCCCCTTCCCGCGAGTTGCTTTTCAAAGCCCACGTCAAAGGGGCGGTTACCTGATGGGCACCATAATTAACATCCAAGGTTGCGCTGGTAGGGGCCGCGGAATGATTGCATTCGCTTCCTCGATCGCTGGTGCCAGCGACGATTTGTGATTGCATGCAAGGGGATTTAGCCGCGCCCAGGACGGCTATGATCTGCGGCCGCGAGACTTCATCCAGGACGTGGCCATAGTTGGCCACCGTCTGCCGAGAGAGACCCGCAAAGCTGGCTATCGAGGCTTGAGTCAGCTTTTCACCGCGCTCCTGGAGTCCTCTGCACGCCGCTCGGATCTTCGATTCGGTAGCCTTATGCCGCAATTCGTGGGTGCGCCTGGCTGCGAGGCTCTGACGCTCGTTTAGTGGTAACGACTTGTCGAGTTCCATCGCCCCCCGGCAACACCTGGCGCTGCCCTCGTAGCGCGTCCACGTCCAACGTGCGACGGATCTGACCGTCGCTCTTACTGAGGACAGCATTAAGTCCTGGGTAAAGCCTTTCCTAGCGAACTTGTTATGGTTGTGAGCGAAGGCTTCCAGTCGCCGTGTGAACGTGGCAAGCGTCCCGCGCTCACGCTCCTGGTTCACGATGCTGTAAGCGAAATAGCGAAGCTGTTCAAACAGGATGCAGTGTCTGGAGTGCGGGAGGTCTTCCAGCTGTGGCCCCGTCTTCCAGGGCGAAACCTCCAGCTCCACATAATCGGCCAGTTCGCCTAGCTCGTAGACGTGGTTATGCAACTCTGATGTCGACCACCACGGATGCCCTGGAGTCTTGGCGACTGGGCCGCTGTTGTAATCGGTATCGGCCTTTAAGCGCAGGGCAAAGGCGGTGTAGACCGCCTTCATATACTGAATCGGCTTGTCTCGGGCGTTCTCAGTCGTGCAGACCGGGGGAATGGCGTAGAAAAGGTGTGAATGTCCATTATTCCTGTTCCGCACGATCAGATTCGGCGGCGGCAGACCTTCGTCGTCCCAGGCAAGTGAATTAATGTGATCGAGGTCGAAGATCAGCCAAGACACCATCCCTCGACGATTGATCTGCATGTATGGATAGCGAATGGCGTGCTCGCGGGGGCGAACTCGCGCGGCGGTTTTGTTATCGCTACAGCGAGCCTGATACGGGGCCTCTGTCAACACTCGATTGAACACACCGCCTGGCTCAAAGAATCGGGATGGAGGTGTATCGCTAAGTGAAGATGTGCCAAAACAATGAGCTATTGCCGCCATCGACCACCGCCTGATCGGCGGTGAACACGCACGCAGAATTGATGCTTGCAGATCTGCAAAGGCATATACATACTGTGTTCACCGATTGCGTTCTGCAGGTTTCCGCCAAGAAATCAGCTGCTGAACGTAATTAAGGAAAGGCCCGCCTCGTGCGGGCTTTTTTTATGCCCGTTTTTGCGAGGCGTGTCGTTGCTGCGCGTAAAACTCACAAATGTCTGCGAGGTTCCAGCGAATTGCACGACCGAAATGCAACGGCTGTGGAAAGGTGGGATCGTTCTTCGATAGCCGATAAAGCGTTGAACGTGAAATCTTAAAGATCTCGCAAACCTGCTCAGTAGTTTGAATTTGCATCGCATATGTCTCGTTGTCGAAGCCTGTGACGCTGATCATTCGCGACACGAGCTGACACGTCAATCCGCCTACAATCAGCTCTAAATCACTGATTTTTGGATTGTTTTACTATGTGAATTGCATTTGCATATCTTTATGCAGATCTACAGAGGTCGCCTCGTTCAAAAACCAAATAAAGAAGCTAAAAATCAAATTGAAATAACTATTTGATCTAAACAAATATCTTCATTTTGGAGTGAACAAGGAATTAGGTTTGGAAAATGCTTTGGGCAGCCCCCTCCCATCGAGGGGACGATAAGAAAACGGCCAAAATCGTACGCTAAGCGTGTGGCCTGTCAGGTTGAGGCCATGGAGGGACGCCTTGGCGTCAGAAAATGCAGAAAGCGGTCCTACTCTGACGCGGCGCGGGTGGCCCGCCTGACGTCCGGCAGGGGCGTACTTCTACTGGACGGATGCAGCGCACGCACAGAGGTCGTAATCAGCTTCCGTTTTGCTCATCCGATGCGGGTGCCTGTGCATGTTGCGCAATCCAGTTCCGAATGTACTCCAGTACGCGATTCGCACCCTCGACGGTCTCAGCGAGCTCAATCGGTCGCTTGCCATCCAGATGAGGATTGGGCTGCTCCATCCATTTGAACGCTGCCGCCTTGTTGCCTCGTACCGGGATCGCCAGTTCCAGGATCCCCTGCAGCAGTTCCGGTTGCCCGTACCAGGACTCAGGTTTGGTTGTCGGGCGCTTGCCCTGGATGACTCGGGGCAATTGGCAGGCAGCGAGCTCGTTGGAGTTGATATGCCGGCGAGTCCAGTGGGACAGCTTCACCAGGTCGGTGTTTGGCGGGCGCGTGTGGTCGGTGGTGGGTACAACCACGCCGATCAACACATTGGTGTGAGCTCTGATCATCTCCAGTGCCGGCGCAATGTCCGTGTCGTTAGTGACGATGATCGCATGATCAATCTGCCCTGTGATCGCGTCGTGGTATGCCTGCAGAGCTAGGTTCACGTCGCTTTGCTTCTCCTCGACCTTCCAGGCTTGGATTTCCTGGCATTCTCGGGGAGGCCTGTCAGGATGCTCGGCGTCGACGATCTTCACCTTCATTTTGTTGACAGCGTAGTAGCCTTCGATCAGCTCGATTCGACCGTCATGCAGCTTGCGCAACGCGGTGTGATAGCGCGCCTGAGACGATACAGAGTCCGGAGCTCGGGCAACGGACTCAATTATCTTCGCGGTGAAGAACTTGATCGAGGGGGAGGTAAGCAGGGTCGATTGCCGGATACGGCCATCGCCATCCTTGACTAGCGCGGATGGCAGGATGTGTTTTTCGAAGAGAGGCAGCAGATCCAGCCACTTGTGGGGAGTGCCACGCAAGCAGCCGTAGTAGAAGTTGTATCCGTCGATGTAGATGCGAGTGCGCAGAGGCTCTAGCTCAGGCGTTCCCTGCATTTCTCGTACTCCAGAAACGAAAAAACCGGCTAGCGCCGGCTTTTTCCCCCTCCAACCAGATGGTCAAGCCACGCCGGTCATGAGGGTTAGTTGTTGCGCGAAGTATCGCGCAACAACGGTCGTAATGCAAGGGAACACAAGGGGATGCAAGGGATCTAGCATTAACAGGCTAAAGTGCACCTTCTGTTCCGTTACCCCCAAACCCTTGATTGAGAGCATGGCGGTTTTCGATTGCAAGCTGCTACAGCTACGGCAGGTCAGAAAACCTTAGCGAACGTTTTTCCGAATTCTGTACGCTCCCCATCGAGAGCTGATGGCTCATGACTGAACGCAGGGAGAAGTGGGGACTAAAGTGGGGACTAAATAGATAGCCCGGTCGAGAAAGCTAGCGAAAAATTGCGCTAACCACCTGATTATATTGGTGTCCCAGGGCAGGTTCGAACTGCCAACCTTCCCCTTAGGAGGGGGATGCTCTATCCAATTGAGCTACTGAGACACAAGTCGCCCGCGAGAAATGCGATGCGATGGACGGCGTGCATGTTAACGGGCGGGTCTGATTTTGTCATGTCGTCCGTAGGCTTTTTAAGTGTAGGCAGACGCCCCTCTACAGCACGGGATTTGTTAACCGTGCAAATTGCATCACCGCAAAAAGCCATCATTGCAAATTGCAATGAGACCACCTTGCACGATTATCTTAATTCTTTGTTTTTAAAGGAATTAATAGCCGTTAGACTCTTGGCACGTCGGCTGCTTCAGCTGTTCTCAAAGAACAACGGAGGTCAGCCCTCATGAACCGCGCCCTTTTACTCTCGAACGCGATCGCTCTGGCGATTTTTTTGGGTTTTCATTTTGCCCCGCAGAGCGGTGCCGAGCCGGTTGCCCAACGAATGCCTCATTACCTCCAGGTACAGAAGGCACCTCAATTGGCGGTGTTGGGTAATCAGCAGGGTTTTGTCGGTCAAGAAGTGAGTCAGGAAAATGTCCTGCTGCCAGCGCAGTCTTCAGAACGCCTGGCATTTTGAACAACCCATCAGGAGCACAGCATGTCCAAATCAGCAGCAGGATTTTTCGTCCTCGCCCTGCTCAGCGGCATTCTTCATTTATCACTGGTAGAGGACGCAGTCGTCACCCTGCCGTTGATTGCCTGCGGCGTTTTCAGTGCTTTGTTTGTGCTGGCGCTGGTCGCTGGCCGCAAGATCAAGTTTGATCCGGTGTTGCGCTGACTTGTAGCAGCTTCAACAGGCCGGCCACTGTGTCCGAAAGTTCGCCTGAATTGTCGAGTTGGTGGATAAGCGTCTCACCGACTGAGGCGTCCGCCGTGAACAGTTCATTTCTGCGCAATCTCGCCTCAATCTCCGCCAGACTTTCACGCCCCCGCCGCAGCAAGCGCTCTCGCAGCACGTCCTCCTTGACCGTCAACAGAATCGGCACCAGCGCCGGATAACGGCGTAGCGCCTGGGCCAAGTGCCCGCGGGAGCCGTTGATCAGGACATCCCTGCCCTCCTTGAGCCATTGATCGATCACGACAGGAATACCGTAATCCAGGCCATTGGCATGCCAACACAGCGCGAAGTCGCCCTCTTCTTTGCGGCGTGCGAACTCTTCACGGGAAACACCGATGGCATCCTCGCCCACGGATTCGGCTGAACGCGTAATGACCCGACGCACCACTTCGCAGTTGATCGCCTGCAAAGGCTCACGAGCAGCCTCGATGAGACTGTCCTTGCCGGATCCGGAAGGCCCCATCAGGTAAATCAGTCTGCCATCCATCCTGAATTAGCCCCCCATGTCGTGGTTGCCACTAGTAAATCGGCCAATTGCCACTATTCTGTACGAAGTAAGGAATCGTGATCGAAATCCGCACAGCATGCACCTTCAGGCGTCCCAGGACATCTGCTGTCGTGCAATAGGACGCGGCCAGCGATACGGATGTGGGTAGTCTTTTCAAACCAGTCCGCATTTCTGATAATTGGTGCTGGCATAACGCCTTTATCCAGTTCAATATTTGTCACAGAATTGACGCCAATGATCTGGCTTCTTTGAGGCATGATGCGAGCCTCTATCAATTCAGGTTGAACATTTGGCCAGAGTCCTTGTCCTATCAGACATCGCGCGGCCAATCCCGAGAACCGCTCCCCTGAACTAACCGGTTAAATATATGCGCCCATTGAAACAGGCAATTTATTCCAGCCGTACGGCTGACAAGTTCGTCGTACGTCTGCCAGACGGAATGCGTGAACGCATTGCCGAGGTGGCTCGCAATCATCATCGCAGCATGAACTCCGAAATCATTGCGCGCCTTGAGCAGAGTCTCATTCAGGAAGGCGCACTGGGTGAAGAGTTGAGCATGCGACTGGACAGCCCGGAGCTGTCACTGCACGAACGCGAACTGCTGCAGCGCTTCCGCCAACTCTCCCACCGTCAGCAGAACGCACTCGTTTCGCTGATTGCCCACGACGCCGAAATGGCCGCAGACGCCTCCTGATTCATCCGAACGCTCAAGCCAGCTTAATCGCTGGCTTTTTTTTGCCTGAAATTCAGGCACAAAAAACCCGCCGATTGGCGGGTTAATTGCTCTTGTAGGAGCCAGGCTTGCCGGCGAAGGCGGCCCTGAGATCGCCTTCGCCGGCAAGCCTGGCTCCTACGAGCTGATTCGCGGGTTGCAGGCAGATGGCAATCAGAGCAGGAAGATGGTCGCCAGCCCTAGGAAGATGAAGAAACCACCGCTGTCGGTCATGGCCGTAATCATCACGCTGGCGCCCATCGCCGGATCGCGCCCCATCTTCGCCAGTGTCATGGGGATCAACACCCCCATCAACGCCGCGAGCAACAGGTTAAGCGTCATGGCAGCGGTCATCACCACGCCGAGGGACCAACTGCCGTAAAGCAGGTAGGCCACCGCACCAATCACCCCACCCCACACCAAACCGTTGATCAAACCGACGGCCAGCTCCTTGCGCATCAGACGCGAGGTATTGCCGGTACTCACCTGGTCCAGCGCCATGGCGCGAACGATCATGGTGATGGTCTGGTTACCCGAGTTGCCACCGATGCCCGCCACGATCGGCATCAAGGCCGCGAGCGCCACCAGCTTCTCGATCGAACCTTCGAACAATCCGATCACGCGAGAGGCAATAAAGGCAGTGATCAGGTTGATTGCCAGCCAGGCCCAGCGGTTGCGCAGGGATTTCCAGATTGACGCGAAAATATCTTCCTCTTCACGCAGACCCGCCATGTTGAGAACTTCGTTTTCGCTCTCTTCACGAATCAGGTCGACCATTTCATCGATGGTCAGACGGCCGATCAGCTTGCCGTTCTTGTCGACCACCGGGGCCGAGATCAAGTCGTAACGTTCGAACGCTTGTGCAGCATCGTAGGCGTCTTCGTCCGGGTGAAAACTCACCGGGTCGCTGGCCATGACTTCCGATACTTGTTTTTCCGGGTCGTTGACCAGCAAACGCTTGATCGGCAGCACGCCCTTGAGCACGCCGTCGTAATCGACCACAAACAGTTTGTCGGTATGGCCCGGTAGCTCCTTGAGCCGACGCAGGTAACGCAACACCACTTCAAGACTGACATCCTCACGGATCGTCACCATCTCGAAGTCCATCAGCGCACCGACCTGCTCCTCGTCATAGGACAACGCGGAGCGAACGCGCTCACGCTGTTGACCGTCGAGGGTTTCCATCAGCTCGTGGACGACGTCTCGCGGCAGCTCGGAGGCCAGGTCAGCCAGTTCGTCGGCATCCATGTCCTTGGCCGCTGCCAGGAGCTCGTGATCGTCCATGTCGGCGATCAGGGTTTCACGTACCGAGTCGGACACTTCGAGCAGGATGTCGCCGTCGCGGTCAGCCTTGACCAATTGCCAGAGCGTCAGACGATCGTCCAGCGGCAAGGCTTCAAGGATGTAGGCAACGTCGGCGGAGTGCAGGTCGTCGAGCTTGCGCTGCAGCTCGACGAGGTTTTGCCGGTGAACCAGGTTTTCGACCCGGTCGTGATGCGGACCTTCCTGGCGATGAGTCAGGTCTTCGACCACCCGCTGACGCTGCAACAGCTCAATCACTTGAGCGAGGCGGTCCTGCAGGCTTTCTTGCGTTTTCTTTACTTCAACTTCGGACATAGGCGAACTCCACTCCCAGCAGCGGGGCACGCCGGAAGGATCAATCAGTCAATTCATGATTGGAAAAGCGGTTTACTGAATTACTACTGGGTAAGTCCATGGAGGTATTCCACAAGCCCCGGCGGGGCTGACGGGCGCAATGATACACCGCCCAACGGTTTTAGATGTTAAAAAATCGCGGCTGAAACAAGCGCTTGCGAGACAAACCTGAGCGCCGTCCTGATCCGTGAAAATGCGACGACTCATTCTGAAAAGAAAACACACCAGCGCTGAAAAATGTAGCGGCTACCCTTGAGTCAGACCGTCATGGAGGACGTTTGATGCCATTGAATGCCTGTTATTTTCTGCTGATCGCCCTGCTCTGCCTGCCGCCCGTGGCACTTGCCTCAACCGTTCACCGCTGCGAGGCAGCAAACGGCCGCATCACCTTCACCACGCTGAGTTGTACGGCCGGAGAGAGCCTTTCGCTCCAGGAAGTGCGCACGTTTACCCCCGGCAGCACGGTGTCGCTGATGCCGGAAGCGGACTTTCGTGAAACATCACGTATGAATATCAAAAGGAGGGAGCCAACGGTCGTCGGCCAGGCAGAGGACAACTGTGGAAACCTGATCGATGCCAGGGAACGCAGGGAAGCAATCATCAATCAACGGATTGTCGCCGGCATGACCCGGCAAGACGTCGAAAGCGCCCTCGGCAAGCCAGACAAGATCAGCATTCGCAATTCGGCCACGAGCTACCGATACGACACCAAGCGAGGTCGTAGCGCACACGTCGACTTCGATGAGAGAGGTTGTACCAGAGGAAAAGCCAAATCCCAGACGGCAAAAAGCCCGCGTTAAACGCGGGCTTTTTGTTGTTTGGTGCACTCGACAGGATTCGAACCTGTGACCGCTCGGTTCGTAGCCGAGTACTCTATCCAGCTGAGCTACGAGTGCAATTTGTGTTTTTAGACCAGATCACAACTGGTTGAAACAGAGTAGCTCACATCACTGCAAACAACTCTTAAATGGTGCACTCGACAGGATTCGAACCTGTGACCGCTCGGTTCGTAGCCGAGTACTCTATCCAGCTGAGCTACGAGTGCATTTGTTGCCGCGCATTATAGGCCGTCGAATCTTTTTGTAAAGCGCTTTTTTCTAGTAATTTCAACAACTTACCGAAGAAGCCAGATTACAACGTACTACGCAAATAATGGCGGAGAACGGGGGATTCGAACCCCCGACACCCTTTTGAGGTGTACTCCCTTAGCAGGGGAGCGCCTTCGGCCACTCGGCCAGCTCTCCGCAACACGGGGCGTATATTAACCAGCTTCTTCCCCGTTTGCAAACATAAAAAACGATAAAAATTAATGGCTTGGTTCTTCGTCCTTCTCTTTCTTTATACGCAGGTAAATTTCCTCACGGTGGACCGCAACCTCTTTCGGGGCGTTGACACCGATACGCACTTGATTTCCTTTAACGCCGAGCACGGTCACGGTGATTTCTCCATCACCAATAATCAGGCTTTCTGCGCACCGACGAGTCAGAATCAGCATACCTTTCTCCTCACGCATTTCATTTCAGGGACAACAGTCTGCAAAAAAAAGGCACTCGACCTACAACCTGAAAGATCGCAGCCCTACATGCCTGAGTATTGACTAGCGCGGGCAAAAGAACAGCTTCGAGCCGCACCATTCAAAAAAACAAAAGGGCGCGGTCAGACCGCGCCCTTCGGCAAACGCATCACTCGCCCGTTCGGGCCGGCGCGTCCAGTTCGAAAGCCGTGTGCAGGGCGCGCACAGCCAGTTCCAGGTACTTCTCTTCGATCACCACGGAAACCTTGATTTCCGAAGTCGAGATCATCTGGATGTTGATGCTTTCTTTCGCCAGGGATTCGAACATGCGGCTGGCCACACCTGCGTGGGAGCGCATGCCGACACCGACGATCGAGACCTTGGCGATCTTGATGTCGCCAACGACTTCACGGGCACCGATCTCGCGAGCGGTGTTTTCCAGCACGGTTTGCGCGGCCTGGAAGTCGTTGCGGTGTACGGTGAAGGTGAAGTCGGTGGTGTTATCGTGCGCAACGTTCTGCACGATCATGTCGACTTCGATGTTCGCGGCGCTGATCGGGCCGAGAATCTTGAATGCAACGCCCGGGGTGTCTGGCACGCCACGGATGGTCAGCTTGGCTTCATCGCGGTTGAAAGCGATGCCGGAAATGATCGGCTGTTCCATGGTTTCCTCTTCATCAATAGTAATGAGGGTGCCCGGACCCTCCTTGAAGCTGTGCAGTACGCGCAGCGGAACGTTGTACTTACCGGCGAATTCCACCGCACGGATCTGCAACACCTTGGAACCGAGGCTGGCCATTTCCAGCATCTCTTCGAAGGTAATCTTGTCCAGGCGCTGGGCCACGGACACCACACGCGGGTCGGTGGTGTAGACGCCGTCGACGTCGGTGTAGATCTGGCATTCGTCAGCCTTCAAGGCTGCCGCCAGCGCCACGCCGGTGGTGTCGGAACCGCCACGACCGAGGGTGGTGATGTTGCCGTGCTCGTCGACGCCCTGGAAACCGGCGACAACCACCACACGACCTGCTTTCAGATCACCGCGAATCTTCTGGTCATCAATCTGCAAGATACGCGCTTTATTGTGCGCGCTATCCGTCAGAATCCGTACCTGGTTGCCGGTGTAGGACACCGCTGGCACGCCGCGCTTGATCAGCGCCATGGCCAACAGGGCAATCGTCACCTGCTCACCGGTGGAGACGATCACATCTAGCTCACGCGGAACCGGCTGGCCGTCGCCACTGATTTGCTTGGCCAGATCGATCAGACGGTTGGTTTCGCCGCTCATTGCAGACAGCACAACCACCAGGTCATCGCCGGCATCGCGGAATTTCTTAACCTTGTCGGCGACCTGCTCGATTCTCTCGACAGTGCCGACCGAGGTGCCTCCAAATTTCTGTACGATCAAAGCCATTTCAAAGCCGCCTCTGCCCATGAAGGGCGCCCAAATAATCACTCAAACAGCGTTCCGGCCCACCACTAGACTGTGGGCCGGACACACTGCCTTATAAACCCTGCTCTACAAATGGAACAGTCAGGGCCAATGCCGCATCCAGTGCGCCAGCGTCAGTACCACCGCCCTGCGCCATGTCTGGACGACCACCGCCCTTCCCGCCCACTGCCGCAGCGGCTTGCTTCATCAAATCACCGGCTTTGAGTTGGCCAGTCAGGTCTTTGGTTACGCCTGCAACCAGAACGACCTTTTCCTCATGGACACTGCCGAGCAGGATCACTGCGCGGCCGAGTTTGTTTTTCAGTTGATCGACCAGCGCCAGCAGCGCCTTGCCATCCTGACCGTCCAGACGCACGGCCAGTACTTTCACGCCTTTGACGTCCAGGGCGGAAGCCGACAGATCGTCGCCCGCCGCGCTGGCAGCCTTGGCCTGCAACTGCTCGAGTTGCTTCTCCAGCAGACGGTTGCGCTCCAGCACAGCCGACAGCTTGTCGATCAGGTTGTCGCGGCTGCCCTTGACCAGGTTGGCCGCTTCCTTGAGTTGTTCTTCGGCAGCGTTCAAGTATGCCAGCGCCGCAGCGCCGGTGACCGCTTCGATACGACGCACACCGGAAGCCACACCGCCTTCGCTGATGATTTTCAGCAGGCCGATGTCGCCGGTACGGTTGGCGTGGATCCCGCCGCACAGTTCGACGGAGAAATCGCCGCCCATGCTCAGTACGCGCACGTTGTCGCCATACTTCTCGCCAAACAGCGCCATGGCGCCTTTTTGCTTGGCGGTTTCGATATCGGTTTCTTCGGTTTCAACAGCCGTGTTCTTGCGAATCTCGGCGTTGACGATGTCTTCCAGCGCCTTCAGTTGCTCAGGCTTGATGGCTTCGAAGTGGCTGAAGTCAAAGCGCAGGCGCTGACTGTCGACCAACGAACCTTTCTGCTGAACGTGATCGCCCAGCACCTGACGCAATGCAGCGTGCAGCAAGTGAGTGGCCGAGTGGTTCAGCGAAGTCGCGTGGCGCACGTCGGCTTCGACGTGGGTCTCGACCGGCGAACCGATAGTCAGGCTGCCCAATGCCTGCACACCGTGGTGCAGGAACGCGCCACCGGTCTTGGTGGTGTCGCGCACGTCGAAACGGCCGATGTTCGATTGCAGGTAACCGCAGTCGCCAATCTGACCGCCGGATTCAGCGTAGAACGGGGTCTGATCGAGAACGATCACGCCCTCTTCGCCTTCACTCAAGACGTCGACGGACTTGCCTTCTTTATAGATGGCGACAATTTTCGCCGAACCACTGGTGGCCTTGTAGCCGGTGAATTCGGTGGCCACGTCAACCTTGACCAGCGTGTTGTAGTCCAGACCGAACGAACTGGCGGAACGGGCACGGACGCGCTGGGCTTCCATTTCGCGTTCGAAGCCGGCTTCGTCGACGGTCAGGTTGCGCTCGCGAGCGATGTCCGCGGTCAGGTCCATCGGGAAACCGTAGGTGTCGTAGAGTTTGAACACCACGTCGCCCGGCACCACGGTGCCTTTGAGTTCCAGCAGATCCTGCTCGAGAATCTTCAGGCCGTGCTCCAGGGTCTTGGAGAACTGCTCTTCTTCGGCCTTGAGCACGCGCTCGATGTTGGCTTGTTGCTTCTGCAGTTCCGGGAACGCTTCGCCCATCTCGGCAACCAGCGCCGCGACGATCTTGTAGAAGAAGCTGCCGGTCGCGCCCAGCTTGTTACCGTGACGGCACGCACGACGAATGATCCGGCGCAGGACGTAACCGCGACCTTCGTTGGACGGGATCACGCCGTCGGCAATCAGGAAACCGCACGAACGGATGTGATCGGACACAACCTTCAGCGAAGACTGATCGTCATTGGTGCAGCCAATGGCCTTGGCCGATGCGCTCAGCAGGTTCTTGAACAGGTCGATTTCATAGTTGGAATGAACGTGCTGCATCACCGCACTGATCCGCTCCAGGCCCATGCCGGTGTCGACCGACGGTGCTGGCAGCGGATGCAACACGCCATCGGCGGTGCGGTTGAACTGCATGAACACGTTGTTCCAGATCTCGATGTAACGGTCGCCGTCTTCTTCCGGCGAACCCGGTGGGCCGCCCCAGATGTCGGCGCCGTGATCGTAGAAAATCTCGGTGCAAGGACCGCACGGGCCGGTATCGCCCATGGTCCAGAAGTTGTCGGAGGCGTACGGCGCGCCTTTGTTGTCGCCGATGCGGATCATGCGCTCGACCGGCACACCGATCTGCTGGGTCCAGATGTCATAGGCTTCGTCATCCGAGGCATAGACCGTTACCCAGAGTTTTTCCTTGGGCAGCTTCAGGACGCCGGTCAGGAAGGTCCAGGCGTAGGTGATTGCGTCGTGCTTGAAATAGTCACCGAAGCTGAAGTTACCCAG
The DNA here is from genome assembly GCF_019946615.1 of Pseudomonas sp. BF-R-01. Classification (NCBI taxonomy): domain Bacteria; kingdom Pseudomonadati; phylum Pseudomonadota; class Gammaproteobacteria; order Pseudomonadales; family Pseudomonadaceae; genus Pseudomonas; species Pseudomonas sp. BF-R-01. The sequence continues at coordinate 2,493 of NZ_JAGYFX010000021.1, read as the reverse complement.
CATTTCGAAGAAGGTGTGGTGACGAGCGGTATAACCGACGTTTTCCAGGTCACTGTTCTTGCCACCGGCACGCACACATTTCTGGCTGCTGGTCGCACGGGTGTACGCACGTTTTTCCTGGCCCAGGAAACAGTCCTTGAACTGGTTCATCCCCGCGTTAGTGAACAGCAGGGTTGGGTCGTTGCCCGGAATCAAAGAGCTGGAGGCTACACGAGTGTGGCCTTGCTCTTCGAAGAAGCGAAGGAAGGCTTCACGGATTTCTGCGCTTTTCATTAGGTTCTTCCACGGAGGCTGCGGCCAAAGGCCTGTGCGAAACGTCAACAGACGAAGCGACGGCAAAGGGCCGCATTATATCGGCCCAGCGCGCGGGGTACAGCGTGTTTATACGATAGAAACGGTCAATTGGACGGCTAACGCTGTCAGTTGCGCGAAAACTCGACGAATGCCGCGACGACTTGCTCGATTTGCGCACGGCTGACGTCCATGTGCGTGACCATTCTAAGACGACCGGCGGCACTGAGCTTGATGCCACGCTCGGCGGCAAACGCCTTGATCGCCTCGGCCTTGTCGCCCATTTGCACATAAACCATGTTGGTCTGCACCGGTTCGACTTCGTACCCGGCTTTTCGCAGTCCGTCCGCGAGGAATTGCGCGTTGGCATGGTCGTCCGCCAGACGCTGGACGTTGTTATCCAGTGCGTACAGCCCCGCTGCCGCCAGAATCCCGGCCTGACGCATGCCGCCGCCGACCATCTTGCGCAGACGGCGCGCCTTGCCGATCAACTCGACCGAGCCGCACAACACCGAACCGATCGGCGCGCCCAGCCCCTTGGACAGGCAGACCGACACCGAATCGAAATGCTGGGTAATTTCCCGGGCATCAACCCCCAGTTTGACTGCCGCGTTGTACAGGCGAGCGCCGTCGAGGTGCAGTTGCAACCCGTGTTCGCGAGTGAAACTGCGCGCCCGGGCCAGATACTCCAGCGGCAGCACCTTGCCCTGCATGGTGTTTTCCAGCGCCAGCAAGCGGGTGCGGGCGAAATGGAAATCGTCCGGTTTGATCGCGGCAGCCACCTGAGCCAGGTCCAGCGAGCCGTCGGCCTGCACTTCCAGCGGTTGCGGCTGGATCGAACCGAGCACCGCCGCGCCGCCACCTTCGTACTTATACGTGTGCGCCTGCTGGCCAACGATGTATTCGTCACCGCGCTCGCAGTGCGCCATCAGGCCCAGCAGGTTGCTCATGGTGCCGGTCGGCACGAACAGCGCCGCGGCAAAGCCCAGGCGTTTCGCCAACTCGGCTTCCAGACGATTGACCGTCGGATCTTCACCGTAGACGTCGTCACCGGTGGCCGCGTTGGCCATCGCGTCGAGCATCCCTGGAGTCGGCTGAGTGACGGTGTCGCTGCGAAGATCGATAACGCTCATGAATCTGGCCTCGGTAAGCAGGGGAAAATCCCTTTCGGAATGGAATTACTGCGGTCATGTCGACGAATAATCAACCCTTGGGCGAGGAAAAGACGCAGCAAGTGAGCGAAAAAGTCGATAACAATCATCAGATAGCAGCAATGCACGGCTGAGAAATATGTGTTAAAAACGCTGCGCCGCCAGACAATCTGTCGGCAAAACGTTCTCAGGGCGGGGTGCAACTCCCCACCGGCGGTAATTGCGCGCAATGCGCATAGCCCGCGAGCGCTTGGCGACAGGCACGGCTTCGGCGGTGTTTGAAGGCAAGGTCAGCAGACCCGGTGTGATCCCGGGGCCGACGGTCATAGTCCGGATGAAGAGAGAACGGGATTGGCGCCGCCTAGGCTCGATACCAAAGCGCCGTCCGCGGGCATTCGTGCCTGCGAACCCTTAAATCCCATTCGATTCATATGCCCTGTTTTATACATAAACAGGAGTCAGAACATGCAACCCACCGCAATCGACAGCAAAAGCAAACACCATCAGGGCGAGCGCGTTGCGTTCATCCAAGCCTGCTGGCACAAGGAAATCGTCGATCAGAGCCGTAAGGGCTTCGTCGCAGAAATGATTGCTCAGGGTTATCAGGAATCCGACATCGACTTCTTCGAAGTCGGCGGTGCCTTTGAAATGCCCCTGCACGCCAAGTTGCTGGCCAAGACCGGCCGTTATGCCGGTATTGTCGCCGCCGCCCTGGTGGTGGACGGCGGGATCTACCGTCACGAATTCGTCGCCCAGTCTGTGGTCAGCGGCCTGATGCAGGTTCAATTGGAAACCGAAGTGCCGGTGTTCTCGGTGTCCCTGACCCCGCACCACTTCCATGCCGGCGAAGAGCATCAGAAGTTCTTCTTCGAGCATTTCGTGCACAAAGGCCAGGAAGCGGCGAAGACGTGTGCGGATACGCTGAGCAAGATTCGGGCGTTGCGTCGCACTGAGCCACGCGCAGTAGCCGTCTAAACACCGCTCCCCCTGTAGGAGCGAGGCTTGCCCGCGAAAGCGATTTAACATTCAACATCATCGCTGAATCTGGAAT
>NZ_JAGYFX010000209.1:0-2869 GCF_019946615.1 Pseudomonas sp. BF-R-01 | reverse complement strand
CGCGAAGAACGATGATGCGGTCTACCTGGCAGATCGCGTCATCGTTCTTCGCGGGCAAGCCTCGCTCCTACAGGGATTTGCGGTGTGGCTTTACACGCGGAACTGATCCATCAATTTCATCTGGTGGGTGGTCAGGGAGTTGAGCTGGCTGCTGATCTGCGCCGATTCGGTGGCCTGGCCGGTCAGGGTTTCGGTGACGGTGCGGATCGCCGAGACGTTGCGGTTGACCTCTTCGGCCACGGCGCTTTGCTGTTCGGCGGCGCTGGCGATTTGCAGGTTCATGTCGCTGATCACCGTGACCGCGTCGCTGATTTTGCTCAAGGCTTGCACCGCTTGTTGAATCTGCCCGGCGTTGCTGTGTGCCTGGGTCTGGCTCGAATGCATGGTGGCGACCACGCCGCGGGTGCCGGTCTGGATGCGCTCAATGACGATGCGGATCTCTTCCACCGAATCCTGCGTGCGTTTGGCCAGGTTGCGCACTTCATCGGCCACCACCGCAAAACCGCGACCGCTCTCGCCGGCACGGGCGGCTTCGATGGCGGCGTTGAGCGCCAGCAGGTTGGTTTGCTCGGCGATGCTGCGGATGACTTCCAGCACCGAACCGATCTGCTCGCTGTTGACCGCCAGCGCTTCGACTTCGGTCACCGCCTTGCTGACTTCGTCGGCCAGTTGATTGATGTCGCGGGTGCTGCGTTCGATGATCGACATGCCATCGCGAGCCGACTGGTCAGCGCCCTTGGCCGCGTTTGCCGCGTTCGACGCACTGTTGGCGACGTCATGGGCCGTGGCGCTCATTTCGTTCGACGCGGTGGCAACCTGGTCGATTTCGCGGAACTGCACCTGCATGCCTTCGCTGGTCTGGCGGGCGATTTCCGAAGACTGATCGGCGGTGCCACGGGCATCGGTGATGCTCTGTTTGATCTGCGCGATGGTCGGTTGCAGCTTGTCGAGGAAGCGATTGAACCAACTCACCAGTTCGCCCAGTTCGTCCTGCTTGCTGTAATGCAGACGCTGGGTCAGGTCGCCGTCGCCGCTGGCAATCGCCTTGAGCATCTCGGCGACGCTGTTGATCGGTCGGGTCACGCCCGACGCGGTGAGCCAGATCAGCAGCAGACCGACGAGGCCGGCAGCGACCGCCACCAGCACGGCTTTGATCGTGCCGCTTTGCTGGGCATCATCGAGCACCGTTTGCAGCTTCACCGAATCGGCCAGCAGCACTTGCTTGGGCAGGTCGATCACCACGCCCCAGGCTTTGGAATCGCTGATCGGGCTGACCGGGTACACCGCACGAATCAAATCACCTTGTTCGAGGATTTTCGGTGCGCCGCCGCTGAGCAATTGCAGGACATCCTTGCCTTCTGCGCCCAGGGTCTCACCGATGCTTTTGCCGACCTTGCTCGCGTCGACGCTGTAAGCGGCGAGCACGCCGCTGCCAGAGACAATCAGCATGTGCCCGGCGCTGTTGAACAGATCACGTTGGGAACCGACAGCGGCTGCCTGAAGGGCGTCGAGGGCGATGTCCACACCGACCACGCCGATGGATTTACCGTCCACCAGCAGCGGAACGGAAATGGTGGTCATCAGCATTTCCTTGCCGCCGACGGTGTCGGCGTACGGGTCCAGCAAGCAGGTGCGCTTGTTGTCGCGAGGGCAGGTGTACCAGCTGTTGTAAGGCGTGCCGCTGAGGCTCAAGGTGGTTTTGGTCATGTCGTCTTCGACCATGATCGTGTTGAGCGCGGTACCACCGGCGCGGCTCCAGTAACTGGCGAAACGACCGGCTTCGTTGGACTGGCGAGCGGCGTCATTGGCGAACTCGCTGTCCTTGCCGTCCAGACCGTTGGGTTCGAACGCCAGCCAGATCCCCAACACTTTGCTGTTGCGCTCGAAGGCGGTTTTCAGGCTCTGGTTCAACTCTTCACGCAGGGCGCCGGCCTCAAGCGAACGCTTGGCAGCCAGGGTGCGCATGTCCTTGATCTGGTCCGCCAGGGCGGTAACCACCAGCAGGCTTTCGCCAAAGGTTTTCTGCACCCGCACCGCTTGCTCGGCAGCCTTGGCCTGAAGCAGGTCTTGCACGCTGTCGGTGAGCATTTTGCTGCTGGAGGCGCTGACCAGCTCATCGTTCTGGTTGGTCTGGTAGAAGTTCATGCTGACGATCAGGACGACCACGCCCAGCAGGCATAGACCGGAGAGCAGAACGATTTTCAGGCGGATGGACAGAGAGTCGAACATAGGACGAACTCGCGAAGGGATGAAGTGTTGGCTGCGAGTCGAGGCCGACCCGGTTCGCCAAATCCATTCAGCGCCAATCTCTGCGCATCGGCGTGGGGCGAGGATGCATGAAGGTGACCCCGACGAACGGTCATGGTTGAACGTTTGCGCGGAAAAATGTGCCGAAAAGCGCTTTAAAACGGGGATAAATCGCGGAGTGTGTCAGGTGGTTTGCGGCAGTGATTCCGGTCGTGACCAGATCCACAGATTGCCCAGGCTCATGCCGGCGATGGCGAGGTAAACCGGCCAACCGTGATCGAGCATGACCAGCATCAACCCGGCGCACAGCAGCATGCTCACGGTGGCACTGACCTTGGCTCGACGTGCAACGATTTTACCGTTGCGCCAGTTGCAGAGGATCGGACCGAACAGCCGATGGTTTTCCAGCCAGGCACTCAGGCGCGGCGAACTCTTGGTCGCGGCCCAGGCGGCGAGCAGGACGAACTCGGTGGTCGGCAGGCCAGGCACGACGATGGCGATCAGGCCGATGGCTAGGCTGATGTAGGCCAAGAGACCGAACAGGAAACGGGCGAGTTTTGAGGAGGAGCGAGTCATAAGATCGATTTATGACCTGTAGGAGCGAGGCTTGCCCGCGAAGAGG
>NZ_JAGYFX010000208.1:0-2924 GCF_019946615.1 Pseudomonas sp. BF-R-01 | reverse complement strand
AGCGCCCCTTCGGGAGGCCGAGTGGAGGTTCTGCGCAGTGGGCAGCCCGGCATGGATGCCGGGCTAGCCGCCCCCGGCCAGGGATGGCCGATGGCGGCGGGCCCACGGAGCAGGACCGGAGCGAGGGAACACCGAGCCTTAGCGAGGGGCCGGACGCCGGGGCAAGACTTTTTGGTTCCTTTTGTGGCGTTTGACAAAAGGGACTCGCCGTAAGGGCGAAACCATAGGCGGCCGTTACCGCAGCAATGGATATGCACACCCAAAAGAAAATGGTCGGCCCAAAGGCCGCCACGTTCAACCCGATACAGGCAAAGGCCTAGACATAAACTCACTGATCCGCGACCGCAACCACCGCTCCGCCGGATCATTGTCATGCACCCCACTCCAAGCCATCGAAAGCTGCGCAGCATCAATGGGAAACGGTGGATCCTCAGCCCGCAACGCACACCCTTCAACCAACGCACACGCCGCATAATCCGGCACCGTCGCAATCATCTCCGTGCCAGCAAGCAACGCCCTCAACCCACTGAACTGCGGAACACCCAACACCACCCGACGACTGCGGCCAACCTTGGCCAGATCCAGATCGATATTGCCGCTCAGGTCGCCAGAGAACGACACCATGGCATGCGGTCGTTCGCAATATTCGTCGAGCGTCAGCAGCCCCGGTCGCTTGTCCCCACGCAGCACCTTGCAGGGGATGTCGCGCAATTTCTTGCACTTCGCATTCGCGGGCAAATCCGTGGTGTAACTCACCCCCACAGAGATCTCTCCCGAAGCCAGCAATGCCGGCATCAGCAAATAGTTCGCACGCCGCACCACCACAACAATCCCCGGCGCCTCTTCTTGCAGTTGCCGCAACAACGGCGGAAACAAACCGAATTCGGCGTCGTCCGACAAACCAATGCGGAACACATCGCAGCTGCTCGCCGGATCAAATTCCTTCGCCCGACTGACCGCCCCGGAAATCACATCCATCGCCGGCTGCAATTCCTTGAGAATCGCCAGCGCCCGCGTTGTCGGCTCCATGCCGCGGCCATTACGCAACAGCAACGGATCGTCAAACAGATCCCGTAACCGCCCCAGCGCCGCACTCACCGCCGGTTGGCCCATGAACAATTTCTCAGCCACCCGGGTCAGGTTCCTCTCGAACATCAAGGCCTCGAAAATCACCAACAGGTTCATATCGACGCGGCGCAGATCGTTACGGTTCATAGGCACGGCTCCCTTGTGAATGCGTCGGACTTTACTCGATCAGCGGCACTTTCGCCGCACGTTTATAAGGACCGTATTCGACCGGCACCCATTGAAAATGCTTGCCCTCTGCGGCGATATGGCCAATGCCCGGAAACGGCAAATGCGCTGCCGTCACCCAGGTTTTACCGGCGGCTGCATCGCTGAACACCTTGGCGCGGCTTTTGATCGCTTGCTGACTGTTGACGTCAAAGCCGATCGAGACTTCCGGGTGCAAGAACTGCACCGCGAGGTTATGCACCAGATCGCCCATGAACAAAATGCTCTGCCCTTGAGAGGTGAAGCGGTACGTCGTACTGCCCGGCGTGTGCCCGGCTTCCAGCGTGGCCTCAACTCCCGGCACAGGCGACTGGCCGGCGTCGAACGTCTTGAAACGTCCCGCCGCGACGTACGGTGCGGTGGAGTCCTGGGCAATTTTGAAATACGGCTTGGCGCCCTCGGGAGCTTTGGCCAGCGCCTGAGGATCAAGCCAGTAATCGGCTTCGGCCTTCGCGGCGTAGACCGTGGCGTTGGCAAAAACCGGTTTCTGCTGGCCATCGACCAATCCGCACACATGGTCCAGGTGCAAGTGAGTCAACAGAATCGTGTCGACCTGCGAAGGCTCGTAGCCGGCGGCTTTCATGTTGTCCGAAAGCATGCCCGCCGTCGCACCGATGCATTGACCGGCGCCGGTATCCACCAGGATCAATTGCTTGCCGGTGTTGATCAGGAACGCGTTGAACGCAGTCTGCACCCCCGGCGTTTCAATCGAGCGACGGGCCAGCAGTGCGCGAATCTGGCTTTGGGTCAGGCCCTGGAGCAGTTTGGGCGACAGGTCGTTGTAGCCGTCGAACAGCGCCGTCACCTCATAGTCGCCCACCGCCAGGCGGAAGTAGCCCGGCACCTGAGTGCCGACCTGTGCCGGTGCCTGAGCCGAGGAGATTCCGGACGCCAACGCCACCGCGAGGCCCAACGCGCCAACCAGAGAATGTTTCATGCCGTCACCCTTGATCAAGTCAGAAGAGCGGCCATGCACAGGCCCGCCACAAGACGTCGATCATGCCTCGCCCGGCACCGCAAAAATTGCAGCCATGTGCTGAGTCAGCGCTGTTGGCCACCACTGCGCATCGGCGAAATTAACAACGTTTAACTCGCCTGCCAGAGCCCCGCGACCAAGAATGAAGCTCACCGAAACGGACATTTGTCATGGCTCATTCTCAGCAAAACGTCGCTCGCGCGACTGCCACTGAAACGCGAAAGAAAACCACCGGCGGCCTGACCCCGTGGCGCGAAAGCCTGGTCAAGCAACTGATCCTCGAACGCCTCGGTGAAACCGTCGAAGTCACCGAACTGGCACGCGCCTGCGCCCTCTCGCGCAGTCATTTCTCCCGCGCATTCAAGTGCAGCACCGGCCTCTCGCCGCAAGACTGGATTCGCCACCAACGCATCGCCCGGGCCAAGCAACTGATCCAGAACACCGACCTGAGCCTCACGCAAATCAGCCTTGAATGCGGCTTCTGCGATCAGGCGCACTTCTGCCACATCTTCACCCGCAGCGAAGGCATCAACCCATTCGCCTGGCGCTGCCGAGCCGTGCGCGCGCTTCCACGCGTCAACCTGTAGGAGCCCGGCTTGCCGGCGATGGCGATTTTACGGACGCCATCGCCGGCAAGCCGGCTCCTACAAGGGAT
>NZ_JAGYFX010000207.1:0-3096 GCF_019946615.1 Pseudomonas sp. BF-R-01 | reverse complement strand
GGGTGTTTGTGCGGTTTTTGGTACTGCGCCCTGTCCGCCCCCGCTCGCCCTGCGCCCCATGCCCCGCTATACTCGTCGGCTTTTCCTGAATTAATGCCAATAGGGTCCCGCCGCGCATGGATAAGACCTACCAGCCGCACGCCATTGAAACTTCCTGGTACAACACCTGGGAGTCTGAGAATTACTTCGCCCCGCAAGGCGCGGGCGAGTCCTACACCATCATGATCCCGCCGCCGAACGTCACCGGCAGCCTGCACATGGGTCACGGCTTCAACAACGCGATCATGGACGCCCTGATCCGTTTCCGCCGCATGCAGGGTCGCAACACCCTGTGGCAGCCGGGCACCGACCACGCCGGTATCGCCACGCAAATGCTGGTGGAACGCCAACTCGAAGCCCAGGGCCAGAATCGCCACGACCTGGGCCGTGAAAAATTCCTCGAGAAAGTCTGGGAATGGAAGGATCAGTCCGGCGGCAACATCAGCCGTCAGATCCGCCGTCTCGGCTCGTCCGTGGACTGGGGCCGCGAGCGCTTCACCATGGACGACGGTCTCTCGGAAGCGGTGAAAGAAGCGTTCGTGCGCCTGCACGAAGACGGCCTGATCTATCGCGGCAAGCGTCTGGTCAACTGGGACACCAAGTTGCACACGGCAATTTCCGACCTCGAAGTGGAAAACCACGACGAGAAAGGTTTCCTGTGGAACCTGAAATACCCGCTGGCCGACGGCGCCAAGACCGCTGAAGGCAATGATTACCTGATCGTCGCGACCACTCGCCCGGAAACCATGCTCGGCGACGCCGCCGTCGCGGTTAACCCGAACGATGAACGCTACAAAGCCCTGATCGGCAAATTTGTCGAGCTGCCGCTGGTTGGCCGCCGCATCCCGATCATCGCCGACGATTACTGCGACCCTGAATTCGGCACCGGCTGCGTGAAAATCACCCCGGCCCACGATTTCAACGACTACGAAGTCGGCAAGCGCCACAACCTGCCGCTGCTGAACATCTTCGACAAGAACGCTGCCGTGTTGCCGGCCTGCCAGGTGTTCAACCTCGACGGCACGCTGAACGAAAGCATCGACGGCAAGATCCCGGCTGAATACGTCGGCCTCGACCGCTTCGAAGCGCGCAAACAAATCGTTGCTGCGTTCGACGCCGCCGACCTGTTGGTCAGCGTCAACGATCACGCGTTGAAAGTGCCGAAAGGCGACCGCTCCGGCACCATCATCGAGCCGTGGCTGACCGACCAGTGGTACGTGTCCACCAAGCCATTGGCTGAACCGGCAATTGCCGCTGTTGAAGACGGCCGTATCCAGTTCGTGCCTAAACAGTACGAAAACATGTACTTCTCGTGGATGCGCGACATCCAGGATTGGTGCATCAGCCGTCAACTGTGGTGGGGCCACCGGATTCCGGCCTGGTACGACGAGTCGGGCAAAGTCTACGTCGGTCGCGACGAAGCCGAAGTGCGTGCCAAGCACAACCTCGGTCCGGACGTTGCGCTGCAACAGGACAACGACGTTCTCGACACCTGGTTCAGTTCGGGCCTGTGGACATTCTCGACGCTCGGCTGGCCTGAGCAGACCGAATTCCTGAAGAAATTCCACTCCACCGACGTGTTGGTGACTGGCTTCGACATCATTTTCTTCTGGGTTGCCCGGATGATCATGCTCACCATGCACCTGGTGAAAAACGAAGACGGCACGCCGCAGGTTCCGTTCAAGACCGTTTACGTTCACGGCCTGGTGCGAGACGGCCAGGGCCAGAAAATGTCCAAGTCCAAGGGCAACGTCCTGGACCCGCTGGACATCATCGACGGTATCGAGCTGGAAGACCTGGTGCAGAAACGCACCTCCGGCATGATGCAGCCGAAACTGGCGAAGAAGATCGAGAAGCAGACCCGCGACGAGTTCGCCGACGGCATCGCCAGCTACGGCACCGACGCCCTGCGCTTCACCTTCTGCTCGCTGGCGTCCACCGGTCGCGACATCAAGTTCGACATGGGCCGCGTCGAAGGCTATCGCAACTTCTGCAACAAGATCTGGAACGCCGCGCGCTACGTGCTGGACAAGGGCGAAGACTGCGGCCAGAACGGCGAAGCCTACGAGCTGTCCCTGGCGGATCGCTGGATCATCTCGCAGCTGCAACGCACCGAAGCCGAAGTGACCCGTCAACTCGACCAGTTCCGCTTCGACCTCGCGGCACAAGCCTTATACGAGTTCATCTGGAACCAGTATTGCGACTGGTACCTGGAACTGTCCAAGCCTGTGCTGTGGGACGAAAACGCACCGGTCGAGCGTCAGCGCGGCACCCGTCGCACGCTGGTGCGCGTACTGGAAGTCGCGTTGCGCCTGGCGCACCCGTTCATGCCGTTCATCACCGAAGAAATCTGGCAGCGCATCGCGCCGCTGACCGGTATCGAAGGCAAGACGATCATGCTGCAACCTTGGCCAGTGGCCAATGAAGAGCGCATCGATCCGGCGGCCGAGAACGACATCGAGTGGCTCAAGGAACTGATGCTCGGCACGCGCAATATCCGTGGCGAGATGAACATCGGCCCGGGCAAGCCGCTGAACATTTTCCTGAAAAACGTCAGCGCCGAAGATCAGCGTCGTCTCACCGAGAACGAAGCCCTGTTGAAGAAACTGGCGCGTCTCGAATCGATCACCGTGTTGGCTGCCGGCGAAGAAGCACCGCTGTCCGCCACCGCGCTGGTGGGTGAGATGGAAGTGCTGGTGCCGATGGCCGGCCTGATCGACAAGGACGCCGAACTGGCCCGTCTGGACAAGGAAATCCTGCGTCTGCAGGGCGAAGTCCAGCGCGTGGGCGGCAAGCTGTCCAACGCCGGTTTCGTCGACAAGGCTCCGGCCGAAGTCATCGAGAAGGAACGCGCCAAACTGGCTGAAGCCGAACAGGCTTTGGGCAAACTGGCCGAGCAGCATGCGCGGATTGCCAGCCTGTAACGGCAGATCGCAATGAAAAAGGGAGGCCCAAGTGGCCTCCCTTTTTCATTCCCCCGCAGTCCTGTAGGAGCCGGCTTGCTGGCGATCCAGGCGGCGCGGTGCATCTGATCCACCGCGTCGCCTGGATCGCCAG
>NZ_JAGYFX010000206.1:0-3176 GCF_019946615.1 Pseudomonas sp. BF-R-01 | reverse complement strand
CTCCTACAAGGTCGTATGCAATCTGTAGGAGCGAGGCTTGCCCGCGAAGGCCGCACCTCGGTCTAACTGACCGGCGCCAACTCGAAAAACGCCTGAATCAAGCGCAAATCCCGCCGCCGCTCCATGCACCCGATCATGTGCCGGTTCACCAACCCCTCGCCAATAATCGGCACCGCCGCCACCCGCGGGTCGTGGCTGACCTCCACCGACGACACCACGCCAACCCCCAACTGCGCCGCGACGGCCTCGGTCACCGCCTCGCGACTGTCCAGTTCCAGCAACACCCGAGGGCTCACCTTCGCCTGGGCGCAAGCGTCATCGAACGTGCGTCGGGTAATCGAACTCGGTTCGCGCAACACCATGATGACCTGATCCAGTTCCTTCAGCGGCACCCCTTTCGAACGCTGCGCCCAAGCATGCCCCTCAGGCACCAGCGCACAAATCCGCGACTCGCTCAGCGCCTGCAAATGCAAACCCTTACGCGGCTCAACCTCGGTCAGCACTGCCACATCGGCATGCTCCGACAACAGCGCCCCCAGGGTTTCCTGCGCATTGCCCAGGCGCAGGTTCACGGTGATCCCCGGATACCGCGCGCGCAGGCTCGCGAGCATCGGCATGACCATGTGCGGCCCGTCCGCCGCCACCTCCAGACGCCCGGTGAGCAATTGCCGATTGGCCTCCAGCATCACTTGCGCTTCTTCGGCCAGACCAAACATCGCCCGGGTGATCGCAGCGAGTTTGGTGCCCTCCTCCGTCAGCTCGACCCGACGCGCGGTGCGCCGCAGCAAGGTGATCTGGTAGTGCTCCTCCAACGCCTTGATGTGCCCGGTGACCGCCGGTTGGCTGATGAACAGCCGGGCGGCGGCCCGGGTGAAGCTGCCCTCGCGGGCCACCGCATCGAAGGCGCGGAGCTGGAACAGGTTCATGAATAACCCTCACTGATGGCTGGCATAACAACAAACAATTTGATTGATAGCACGGCAAATTGCAATTTAAGCCCCGTAGCTTCATCCCATCGATTGCGAGGACACGAGAATGAGTACTGCCGAACCCATCCTGCTCACCCCCGGCCCGTTGACGACGTCGGCCCGCACCCGTCAGGCGATGATGGTCGACTGGGGTTCATGGGATGACCGCTTCAATCAACTGACCGCCAGCCTCTGCGAGCAACTGCTGGCGATCATCAACGGCGGCGACAGTCACCACTGCGTGCCCCTGCAAGGCAGCGGCACCTTCGCCGTCGAAGCGGCAATCGGCACGCTGGTGCCTCGCGACGGCAAAGTCCTGGTGCTGATCAACGGTGCCTACGGCAAACGCCTGGCGAAAATCTGCGAAGTGCTCGGCCGCGCCTACAGCACCTTTGAAACCGCCGAAGACGAACCGACCACCGCCGCTGACGTAGACCGTCTGCTGCGGGCCGATGCCAGCATCACCCACGTCGCGCTGATCCACTGCGAAACCAGCACCGGCATCCTCAACCCGCTGCCGGAAATCGCCCAGGTCATTGCGCAACACGGCAAACGCCTGATCATCGACGCCATGAGCTCCTTCGGCGCGCTGCCGGTGGATGCGCAACAGGTGCCGTTCGACGCGCTGATCGCCGCCTCGGGCAAATGCCTGGAAGGCGTACCGGGGATGGGGTTTGTCTTCGCTCGCAAAGACGCGCTGGCAAATGCCGCCGGCAACTCGCATTCGCTGGCGATGGACCTGTTCGACCAGCACACCTACATGGCCAAGACCGGCCAATGGCGCTTCACCCCGCCAACCCATGTGGTCGCGGCGCTGCACGAAGCCCTGCTGCAATACAACGAAGAAGGCGGTTTGCCGGCGCGGCATCAGCGCTACGCCGACAACTGCAAAGTGTTGCTCGATGACATGGCCAGGCTCGGCTTGCGCAGCTTCCTGCCCGCCGCGATCCAGGCGCCGATCATCGTCACTTTCCACGCACCGAAAGACCCGCGTTACCAGTTCAAGGAGTTCTACGAACGCGTCAAGGCCAAGGGTTTCATCCTCTATCCCGGCAAATTGACCCAGGTCGAAACCTTCCGCGTCGGCTGCATCGGCCACGTCAACCAGGCCGAGATGCACGCGGCGGTGGCGGCGATTGCCGAAGTGCTGCGCGAGATGGAAGTGCTCGAAATCTGAACCACAGACACCGCCGTCCCTGTAGGAGCGAGGCTAGCCCGCGAACACAGGCGACGCGGTCTGTCCGACAAACCTCGTCATCGTTCTTCGCGGGCAAGCCTCGCTCCTACAGGATCAAAAAAATGAACTACGCAAACCCAACCAAACTGCAAGCCGCCATCCTCGACTGGGCCGGCACCGTGGTCGACTTCGGCTCCTTCGCCCCAACCCAGATTTTTGTCGAAGCCTTCGCCGAATTCGACGTCCAGGTGTCCATCGAAGAAGCCCGTGGCCCGATGGGCATGGGCAAGTGGGATCACATCCGCACCCTGTGCGATCAGCCGGCCGTCGCCGAACGTTATCGCAAGGCCTTCGGCCGCACGCCGACCGACGATGACGTCACTGCGATTTACCAACGCTTCATGCCGCTGCAAATCGAAAAAATCGCCGAGCACTCGGCGCTGATCCCCGGCGCGCTGGAGACCATCGCCAACCTGCGTGCGCAAGGGATCAAGATCGGCTCCTGCTCCGGCTACCCGAAACAAGTCATGGACAAAGTGGTCGAACTCGCCGCCACCAACGGCTACGTCGCCGATCACGTGGTCGCCACCGACGAAGTGCCCAACGGCCGTCCATGGCCGGCTCAGGCACTGGCCAACGTGATCGCCCTGGGCATCGACGATGTCGCCGCGTGCGTGAAGATCGACGACACCGTGCCAGGCATTCTTGAAGGTCGTCGCGCCGGCATGTGGACCGTGGCGCTGATCTGCTCGGGCAACGCGCTGGGCCTGGACTACGAAGGTTATCGCGCCCTCGGCAGTGACGAGCTGGACAGCGAACGCAAGCGTATCCACGCACTGTTCGAAGGCTCGCGCCCGCACTACATGATCGACACCATCACCGATTTGCCGGCCGTGATTGCCGACATCAACCAGCGCCTGGCCAACGGCGAGATGCCGCAAACCAACTGATCCACCGCATTCCCCCCGTAGGAGCGAGGCTTGCCCGCGAAGGCGTACTATCTGCCGACATCCATGTTGAATGTTCAGACG
>NZ_JAGYFX010000205.1:0-3255 GCF_019946615.1 Pseudomonas sp. BF-R-01 | reverse complement strand
CGACGGGGCAGATCAAGATCAAGATCAAAAGCAAAGCAAAGCAACAGCAGCAGACGCGGTAATTGGCCATGGCACCAATCAACTGTAGGAGCCAGCTTGCTGGCGATGGACGTCAACGATAACGCGGACTGTCTGAATGAACGCGTTGCCCCGACGCTTTTCGCCGGCAAGCCGGCTCCTACAGGGAATCGCGTACGCTTTTGATTGTCACCACTCATCAGGCCGAGCGTTAGCTCACCTTCCGCTTTTCGAAAGTGACTCGCCGTAAGGGCGAAACCGACAGCCGCCATCACCAAAACAATGGATATACCCCCAAACGCTTGAACACCACAGACAGCGAAGTCAGCCAAACGGTAATGGCGCAACGGCGTACGAGGACTATCGTTGCCTGACTGGATAACTCCAACCGATGAGGACGTCGTCATGAACACCAGCGATTTGCTCGAACAACTCTTGCGAGCCGGCCAGGGCTCGATGACGCAGCAAGGTGGCGGCGCACCTCAAGGTGGCATGGGTGGCGGTCTTGGCGGGTTGCTCGGTGGCCTGTTGGGCGGCGGTGGCGGTGCAAACGCTGGGTTGGGCGGTTTGCTCGGCGGCTTGCTGGGCGGCGGTTCGGCCATGGGCGGCGCGACCCAGCCTCGCTCGGGTGGGGGCACCAACTACGCGGCGTTAGCATCCCTGGGGATGATGGCTTTTCAGGCGTATCAGGCCTGGCAAAGCAGTCAGGCGGCCGCGCCGCAACAGGCGCCGCGCACCGTGGATCTGCTCTCCGGCCCGGAAGTCGAGGACCACAGCCACGCGGTCCTGCGCGCATTGATCGCGGCTGCGAAGGCCGATGGCCGGATCGACGACGCCGAGAAACAAATGATCAGCACTGAAATCGGCCGCCATACCGATGACCCGGAACTGCAGCAATGGCTGGATGATGAAGTCGCCCGGCCGCTGGATCCCGCGGATGTGGCGCAGTCGGCGACGGACCCGGCGATTGCGGCGGAAATGTACCTGGCCAGCGTGATGTTGGTGGACGATCAGCAAGACGCCGAGCGCAGCTACCTGGATGAGCTGGCGGCGGCGTTGCAGATAGATCCGGATTTGCAGGTGCATCTGGAGCAGCAGGCCAAGGGTGGCGCGGTTTGACTGATAGCTTTTTGTAGGAGCCAGGCTTGCCGGCGAAGGCGTACTGACAGGCCCCTTCGCCGGCAAGC
Organism: Pseudomonas sp. BF-R-01; assembly: GCF_019946615.1. Lineage (NCBI taxonomy): Bacteria > Pseudomonadati > Pseudomonadota > Gammaproteobacteria > Pseudomonadales > Pseudomonadaceae > Pseudomonas > Pseudomonas sp. BF-R-01. The sequence goes on along the minus strand of NZ_JAGYFX010000205.1, from coordinate 2,050 downwards.
CTGGCTCCTACAGAGGCTGCGGTGATTTCGGAATCAGAAACGTAACCCCGTGCGCTTCGGCAATCTCCAGGATTCGCGGCAAATCCTCCGGCACCCTCAGCCGGTCCACCGCCGTAAAAAACTGGCCGCCGCGCGGATCGGACACCACGCCAATCATCCTCGCGGTCGCGCTGATGTTTTTGTAGGCATGGATCGACCCACCGGGAATATGCACGTAGCCGCCGGCAGAAACAGTGGTGGACTTGCCCTCGACCGTCACTTCGACCTGCCCGTCGGTAACGTAGAAAGCCTCGTCCCACGGATGGAAATGCAGCGGCGGCCCGCCCCCTTGCACGCCTTCCTGAATATGCATTTCAAAGGGTTTGCTCAGATCGCCGCCGGCGAGAACCGTGATCGCCTCACCCACCACATTGACCGGCCCCGGGGTTTTTTCGGGGGTGATGACGTGAACCGTTCGCATGATTGCTCTCCGGAGGATGTGTCCACTCCCGCTGAGTATATTCACTTGCCGGCGTGCCCAGTGCCCGGCCATCTGTCCGTCTGTCAGGGCAGTTTCAACCCCGATTGAATTTTTCTCCCGGGGTATCGCTCTGCTGCTCAGGCAATCACTGCCGAGATGCGGCGGCGGGTGGGAATCAAGACGTAGCAGGATCTAAAGCCTGACGCTGACAGAGCGCCTGCGTCGTGGCGGCGAGCAAGACTCGCCGCCACGACGATTATTACTTGCTGACAGCGGCCGCCAGCAGCGGCCCAGCCTGCTCATCGGTGAGTGCCGCATGAACCTCCATGCTCATCAGGTCACTCCATTGCAGCACCCATTTTTGAATCTGTACGGCATCGTCGGTTTCCGCGATGCCAAAACCGCTCGAGCCACCGACGGCATGCCAGCGCCCGAGCATCTTGACGCCGGGGGGCGGGGCACCTTGGGTCTCGAGAAAGCGCTTGATCGCGCTGTTGCGGTTTTGCGGACTGATTGACCAACTGACCATGAATAACATCTGCCACCTCCTGATAGGGATTGGCACCTGTTGCTCTTCGCGCACCTGGCTGGCGCCGGGACCACGGTCACGCCTGTTTCCCGCTTCGTCCTGACGGGTTTGAATGTCTTTCTCCCTTTGAGAAGGCATAGCAGCGCGCCGGGATTCGCGTACGACCGCTGATCCTCTTTCGTGGCATTCGGGATTGTTGGTGGGCATTCAGCCGTCAAGCATCGCGCAGCAGGTCGTTGGCGTTGAGCAGTTCGTAGGCGATTTCCGGCCGTTTTTCCAGCCCGCGACGAATCGCGGCCGGGATCGCCTGGCGGGTTTTGCGGCACAGCCCCGGCAATTCGCCGATGGAGATGGCGATGCCGCGCATGGTGCGGACTTCGTTGAAGCCGGGGGCGATTTCGACCCGGATGCCCAGTTGTTCGAACATCCGCTGTTGCAGCCGTTCGAGGTCGCTCAGGCTCTGGAGGTTTTCCAGGCGGTCGAGCAGGCGTTTTTCCTCGGTGCGGGTCAGGAACAGGATGCGCAGGTCCGCGCCCGCTTTTTCCAGCAGCGGTTCACGCTCGCAGTTGCAGGCACCGGGCGGGCAGGGTTGGCGGATCGGCATCGACGTGGTCATAGGGGTCAATCATAGAGCGCCCTTTGTGTGTTTGCCCATATGCCCCGACTCTTGCGGATGTACCCGGTCCCTGTAGGAGCTGGCTTGCCGGCGATAGCGGTCTATCCGGCGACTATTTTCTTTCAGGTGTACATATCCATTTCTGCGGTTATGGCCGCTATTGGTTTCGCCCTTACGGCGAGTCACTTGGAAAAGCCCCAAGTAACCAAGGGCTCTTGCCCCTTTCGTTCGGTGCCTCGCTAATGCTCGGCATGCCCTCGCTCCGGTCCTGCTCCGTGGGCCCGCCGCGATCGGCCATCCTTGGCCGTGCGCGGCTAACCCGGCATCCATGCCGGGTTGCCCACTGCGCAGAACCTCCACTCGGCCTCTCGAGGGGGCGCTCAGATCAAAAGCGGAAGGCGAGCTAACGCTCGGCCTGATGAGTGGTGAAAATCAAAAGCGTACG
>NZ_JAGYFX010000204.1:0-3349 GCF_019946615.1 Pseudomonas sp. BF-R-01 | reverse complement strand
TTGATTTCTAGTCTTTGACTAGATCGTTCTTTAAAAATTTGGGTATGTGATAGAAAGATAGACTGGATAACACTTTCACTGGTGTTTATTCAGGCTAAGGTAAAATTTGTGAGTTTAATCGCGAATTTTCGGCGAATGTCGTCTTCACAGTATAACCAGATTGCTTGGGGTTATATGGTCAAGTGAAGAAGCGCATACGGTGGATGCCTTGGCAGTCAGAGGCGATGAAAGACGTGGTAGCCTGCGAAAAGCTTCGGGGAGTCGGCAAACAGACTTTGATCCGGAGATGTCTGAATGGGGGAACCCACCTAACATAAGTTAGGTATCTTAAGCTGAATACATAGGCTTAAGAAGCGAACCAGGGGAACTGAAACATCTAAGTACCCTGAGGAAAAGAAATCAACCGAGATTCCCTTAGTAGTGGCGAGCGAACGGGGACTAGCCCTTAAGTGGCTTTGAGATTAGCGGAACGCTCTGGAAAGTGCGGCCATAGTGGGTGATAGCCCTGTACGCGAAAATCTCTTAGTCATGAAATCGAGTAGGACGGAGCACGAGAAACTTTGTCTGAATATGGGGGGACCATCCTCCAAGGCTAAATACTACTGACTGACCGATAGTGAACTAGTACCGTGAGGGAAAGGCGAAAAGAACCCCGGAGAGGGGAGTGAAATAGATCCTGAAACCGTATGCGTACAAGCAGTGGGAGCCCACTTTGTTGGGTGACTGCGTACCTTTTGTATAATGGGTCAGCGACTTATTTTCAGTGGCGAGCTTAACCGAATAGGGGAGGCGTAGCGAAAGCGAGTCTTAATAGGGCGTCTAGTCGCTGGGAATAGACCCGAAACCGGGCGATCTATCCATGGGCAGGTTGAAGGTTGGGTAACACTAACTGGAGGACCGAACCGACTACCGTTGAAAAGTTAGCGGATGACCTGTGGATCGGAGTGAAAGGCTAATCAAGCTCGGAGATAGCTGGTTCTCCTCGAAAGCTATTTAGGTAGCGCCTCATGTATCACTGTAGGGGGTAGAGCACTGTTTCGGCTAGGGGGTCATCCCGACTTACCAAACCGATGCAAACTCCGAATACCTACAAGTGCCGAGCATGGGAGACACACGGCGGGTGCTAACGTCCGTCGTGAAAAGGGAAACAACCCAGACCGTCAGCTAAGGTCCCAAAGTTATGGTTAAGTGGGAAACGATGTGGGAAGGCTTAGACAGCTAGGAGGTTGGCTTAGAAGCAGCCACCCTTTAAAGAAAGCGTAATAGCTCACTAGTCGAGTCGGCCTGCGCGGAAGATGTAACGGGGCTCAAACCATACACCGAAGCTACGGGTATCATCTTCGGATGATGCGGTAGAGGAGCGTTCTGTAAGCCTGTGAAGGTGAGTTGAGAAGCTTGCTGGAGGTATCAGAAGTGCGAATGCTGACATGAGTAACGACAATGGGTGTGAAAAACACCCACGCCGAAAGACCAAGGTTTCCTGCGCAACGTTAATCGACGCAGGGTTAGTCGGTCCCTAAGGCGAGGCTGAAAAGCGTAGTCGATGGAAAACAGGTTAATATTCCTGTACTTCTGGTTATTGCGATGGAGGGACGGAGAAGGCTAGGCCAGCTTGGCGTTGGTTGTCCAAGTTTAAGGTGGTAGGCTGGAATCTTAGGTAAATCCGGGATTCTAAGGCCGAGAGCTGATGACGAGTGTTCTTTTAGAACACGAAGTGGTTGATGCCATGCTTCCAAGAAAAGCTTCTAAGCTTCAGGTAACCAGGAACCGTACCCCAAACCGACACAGGTGGTTGGGTAGAGAATACCAAGGCGCTTGAGAGAACTCGGGTGAAGGAACTAGGCAAAATGGCACCGTAACTTCGGGAGAAGGTGCGCCGGTGAGGGTGAAGGACTTGCTCCGTAAGCTCATGCCGGTCGAAGATACCAGGCCGCTGCGACTGTTTATTAAAAACACAGCACTCTGCAAACACGAAAGTGGACGTATAGGGTGTGACGCCTGCCCGGTGCCGGAAGGTTAATTGATGGGGTTAGCTAACGCGAAGCTCTTGATCGAAGCCCCGGTAAACGGCGGCCGTAACTATAACGGTCCTAAGGTAGCGAAATTCCTTGTCGGGTAAGTTCCGACCTGCACGAATGGCGTAACGATGGCGGCGCTGTCTCCACCCGAGACTCAGTGAAATTGAAATCGCTGTGAAGATGCAGTGTATCCGCGGCTAGACGGAAAGACCCCGTGAACCTTTACTATAGCTTTGCACTGGACTTTGAATTTGCTTGTGTAGGATAGGTGGGAGGCTTTGAAGCGTGGACGCCAGTTCGCGTGGAGCCATCCTTGAAATACCACCCTGGCAACTTTGAGGTTCTAACTCAGGTCCGTTATCCGGATCGAGGACAGTGTATGGTGGGTAGTTTGACTGGGGCGGTCTCCTCCTAAAGAGTAACGGAGGAGTACGAAGGTGCGCTCAGACCGGTCGGAAATCGGTCGTAGAGTATAAAGGCAAAAGCGCGCTTGACTGCGAGACAGACACGTCGAGCAGGTACGAAAGTAGGTCTTAGTGATCCGGTGGTTCTGTATGGAAGGGCCATCGCTCAACGGATAAAAGGTACTCCGGGGATAACAGGCTGATACCGCCCAAGAGTTCATATCGACGGCGGTGTTTGGCACCTCGATGTCGGCTCATCACATCCTGGGGCTGAAGCCGGTCCCAAGGGTATGGCTGTTCGCCATTTAAAGTGGTACGCGAGCTGGGTTTAGAACGTCGTGAGACAGTTCGGTCCCTATCTGCCGTGGACGTTTGAGATTTGAGAGGGGCTGCTCCTAGTACGAGAGGACCGGAGTGGACGAACCTCTGGTGTTCCGGTTGTCACGCCAGTGGCATTGCCGGGTAGCTATGTTCGGAATAGATAACCGCTGAAAGCATCTAAGCGGGAAACTAGCCTCAAGATGAGATCTCACTGGGACCTTGAGTCCCCTGAAGGGCCGTCGAAGACTACGACGTTGATAGGTTGGGTGTGTAAGCGCTGTGAGGCGTTGAGCTAACCAATACTAATTGCCCGTGAGGCTTGACCATATAACACCCAAGCAATTTGACTACTCGAAAGAGCATCAGATTGCGGTGTGTGAAGACGCAATGAACCGAAAGTTCGAGAAGCAAACACACAAACTATCGCATACCCAATTCGCTGGAACGTCGCAAGACGCGTCAGCTCAAGAATTTCTTGACGACCATAGAGCATTGGAACCACCTGATCCCATCCCGAACTCAGCAGTGAAACGATGCATCGCCGATGGTAGTGTGGGGTTTCCCCATGTGAGAGTAGGTCATCGTCAAGATTAAATTCCGAAACCC
>NZ_JAGYFX010000203.1:0-3399 GCF_019946615.1 Pseudomonas sp. BF-R-01 | reverse complement strand
GCCACTATCAATGTTGAATGTTAAGCCGCTTTCGCGAGCAAGCTCGGCTCCTACAGGGTTTTGCGTTTTAACCGGACGGTCATGGCATAATCCGTCACCTTTTTTTTCCAGCACCTGTAAAGGGGGCAATTCCTTGACCGATTCAAGCAAAACGTTGCACCTTTTCGGCATCAAAGCCTGCGACACCATGAAAAAGGCGCGCACCTGGCTCGATGAACACGCTGTCAGCTATGACTTTCATGATTACAAAGCGGTCGGAATCGACCGTGAACACCTGAGCCAATGGTGCGACGAGCACGGCTGGCAAGTGGTGTTGAACCGTGCAGGCACGACCTTTCGCAAGCTCGACGACGAACGCAAAGCCGATCTCGACCAGCCGAAAGCCATCGAACTGATGCTCGCACAACCCTCGATGATCAAGCGCCCGGTGCTCGATCTCGGTGACCGAACCCTGATTGGCTTCAAGCCAGATATCTACGCGGCAGCGCTCAAGTAAGCCAGCCCGTTCAATTTTGTTAGAGGTATTTACATGTCCACTTCCGTATTCAGCCTGGCCTTTGGTGTCGGCACTCAAAATCGTCAGGGCGCATGGCTCGAAGTGTTTTACGCTCAGCCGCTGCTCAACCCGTCGGCCGATCTGGTCGCGGCCATCGCGCCGGTTCTGGGTTACACCGAAGGCAATCAGGCCATCGCGTTCAGCACTGCCCAGGCTTCGCAACTGGCTGAAGCACTCAAAAGTGTCGACGCAACCCAGGCCGCCCTGCTGACCCGTCTGGCCGAAAGCCACAAGCCGCTGGTCGCCACCATTCTGGCCGAAGATGCGCCGCTGACTTCCACGCCTGAGGCTTACCTCAAGCTGCACCTGCTGTCCCATCGCCTGGTCAAGCCGCACGGCCTGAACCTGGCCGGCGTGTTCCCGCTGCTGCCGAACGTCGCATGGACCAGCCAGGGCGCGATCGACCTCGCAGAACTGGCCGAACATCAACTGGAAGCCCGTCTGCGCGGCGAGCTGCTGGAAGTGTTCTCGGTAGACAAATTCCCGAAAATGACCGACTACGTCGTGCCGGCCGGCGTGCGTATCGCTGATGCCGCCCGTATCCGTCTGGGCGCTTACGTCGGCGAAGGCACCACCGTGATGCACGAAGGTTTCGTCAACTTCAACGCTGGCACCGAAGGTCCGGGCATGATCGAAGGCCGCGTTTCCGCTGGCGTATTCGTCGGCAAGGGTTCGGACCTGGGCGGCGGTTGCTCGACCATGGGCACCCTGTCGGGTGGCGGCAACATCGTGATCAAGGTTGGCGAAGGCTGCCTGATCGGCGCGAACGCCGGTATCGGTATCCCGTTGGGCGACCGCAACACCGTTGAATCGGGCCTGTACGTGACCGCTGGCACCAAAGTGGCGCTGCTGGACGAAAACAACAAACTGGTCAAAGTCGTGAAGGCTCGTGAACTGGCCGGTCAGCCGGACCTGCTGTTCCGCCGCAATTCGGAAACCGGTGCCGTGGAATGCAAAACCCACAAATCGGCGATCGAACTGAACGAAGCGCTGCACGCTCACAACTAAGCAGAGCGTCACGACCACCTGTTCTTGTAGGAGCGAGGCTTGCCCGCGAAGCTTTTGGGGATCTCACCGGCCCCTTCGCGAGCAAGCTTCGCTCCTACAGGTCCGGCGTAGCCCAGACCATCAGGTCAGGCGTACGTCCGCCCATGTTTAGCAGGGCCCGATAGCATGATGATTCTCTCCCCCTGGCGCGCCGATTTTCCGGCCATCGCCGCCCTGCAACGGCAGGACCAGACCTATCTGGACAACGCCGCCACCACGCAAAAACCTCAAGCCTTGCTGGATGCCCTGGCGCATTACTACGCCAATGGCGCAGCCAACGTGCATCGGGCGCAACACTTGCCCGGCGCGCATGCCACCCAGGCGTTCGAGGACAGCCGCAATAAAGTCGCGCAATGGCTGAATGCCGGTGATTGCGGGCAGATCATCTTCACCCACGGCGCGACCTCGGCGCTGAACCTCCTGGCCTATGGCCTGGAACACCTGTTCAATCCGGGCGATGAAATTGTCATCAGCGCCCTGGAGCACCACGCCAACCTGCTGCCATGGCAGCAACTGGCCCACCGTCGCGATCTGAAACTGGTGATCCTGCCGCTGGACGCCGACGGCTTGATCGACCTCGACACCGCCGCCGCGTTGATCGGCCCGCGAACCCGCTTGCTGGCGGTCAGTCAGCTGTCCAATGTGCTCGGCGCCTGGCAGCCATTGCCCGCGCTGCTGGCGCTGGCCAAGGCACACAACGCATTGACCGTGGTCGATGGCGCCCAAGGCGTGGTCCATGGCCGACACGATGTGCAGGCGCTGGGTTGCGACTTTTATGTCTTTTCCAGCCACAAGCTCTATGGCCCGGATGGCCTGGGGGTGTTGTTCGGCCGCCATGAGGCGCTCAAGCAACTGCGCCATTGGCAGTTCGGCGGCGAAATGGTGCTGGATGCGGATTACCAGCACGCGCGCTTTCGTCCTGCTCCGCTAGGTTTCGAGGCAGGAACGCCGCCGATCTCCAGCGTGATTGGTCTCGGGGCGACGCTCGATTACCTCGCCGGCCTCGATCAGGACGCGGTTTCGGCCCATGAAGCCGCGCTGCATGACTATTTGTTGAAAGGTCTTGAGGCGCGCGACGGCATTCGCTTGCTGGGCAAACCGCAACTGGCCCTGGCGAGTTTTGTCGTCGAGGGTGTGCATAACTCTGATCTGGCGCACTTGCTGACAGAACAGGGGATCGCGGTGCGCGCCGGTCATCATTGCGCGATGCCGCTGCTGAAAAGCTTTGAACTGGCCGGGGCGATTCGGGTGTCGTTGGCGCTTTACAACGATTCCGAGGACCTGCAACGGTTCTTTGATGCGCTGGATCAAGCGCTGGAGTTGTTGCGATGAACCTCCCTGCCGATGCCGTCACAGCGCTGGAAACGTTTCAGAACGCCGCCGGCTGGGAGCAACGCGCGCGACTGCTGATGCAATGGGGCGACCGGCTGCCGGCGTTGAGCGATGTGGATAAAGTCGACGCCAACCGCGTGCATGGCTGTGAAAGTCAGGTGTGGTTGGTGGGATCGTTGCAGGACGGTCACTGGCAGTTTGCGGCGAGCAGCGATGCGCGGTTGATTCGCGGGTTGGTGGCGTTGTTGCTGGCGCGGGTTAACGGGTTGTCGGCGGTCGAATTGCAGCAGGTCGACCTGCCGGACTGGTTCAGTCAGTTGGGACTGTCGCGACAGCTCTCCCCTTCGCGCAGCAATGGCCTCAACGCCGTGTTACAACGGATGAATGAGTTGGCCGCGCCCCTGTAGGAGCGAGGCTTGCCCGCGAAGGCGCCGTACCTGACACACCGCTTTCGCGGGCAAGCC
>NZ_JAGYFX010000202.1:0-3408 GCF_019946615.1 Pseudomonas sp. BF-R-01 | reverse complement strand
CGCTCCTACAGGTACTGTGCAGATCCTGTAGGAGCGAGGCTTGCCCGCGAAGAGGCCAGCAAATTCACCGCAAATCTTCAGACCGGCAAACTCGTCGTCGACTTGATCTCCGACAACGCCACAATCGAGTTCACCTCCTGAATTCCCGGCACCATCGACAGCTTCTCGAAGAAAAACCGCTCATACGCCTCGATGTCCGCCGTGACAATCCGCAACAAGAAATCCACCGACCCCATCAGCACATAACACTCCAGCACTTCGGGAAAACCGCGAATCGCCTCGGTGAACTCAGTGAAGTTCGAACGCCCGTGCGCGTTGAGTTTTACCTCGGCAAAGATCTGCGTGTTGAGCCCGATTTTCTTGCGGTCCAGCAGCGTCACCTGGCCACGAATGATCCCCTCCTCCTTCATCCGCTGAATCCGCCGCCAGCACGGCGACTGCGAGAGCCCCACCTGCTCGGCGATCTGCGCGCTGGAGAGCGAAGCGTCCTCTTGCAGCAACGCGAGAATCTTGCGGTCGTAGCCATCCAGTTCGCTTTGCATAGAAAAACCTGTAATCGATGTCTTGTTGAATCACACGATTCGATAAATCGTTAATTAGCCCCATCATAGATAAGAAATGCCCGGCATCGAATGTAAAAATTCCTCCAGTGATTTTGGAGACCGACCATGCCGTATCTTGAAGCCGTGAACACCTCGCCCACCCGCGCCGATGTCTGGAACGCCAGCAACGCCCAGTGTCGTGTGCACTACCAACTGCTGGCCGAAGCCGAACCGGACCTGCTGTGCCGGGCGCTCAACCTGTTCGCGTTGCAGTTCCTGACGCCGCAACAGGTCAACGTGCAGCGCATGGACGATCTGCTGGCGATCGACATCGTCATGGATGGACTGAGCTGGCACCGCGCTCAAGTGATCGCGGAAAAACTGCGTAACCTGATCAGCGTCTGCTCGGTGGACCTGCAAACGTCTGATTCTGCGTGGGCTGAAGCCGCTCAGGCGACTGGCTGAAAAAACCCGATACGGATTCGTCGGGTAGTGGCCCAACGGTCGGTGGGTCCACGACTATCCTTTGCGAACTGTTGTTCACGAGGAGCCCGCATGTCCGTTCAACTTGCCCTTCAGGACCGCTGGCTGGATCTCAATGATTTGCTGCGCGAGTTGGTCGCCCAGGGCTTTATCAGCCAGGATTCGGCCGAGCACGCACTGAATGCCCGCCGCCGTCACGCCGCCAATGGCCAGATGCACCCGCTGGAGTTCATCGCCAGCCAACAGCTGGATGACCTCAGCCGTCCCGGTAAACACCTCGACCTGGAAAGCCTGACCCTGTGGCTGTCGCAGCAGGCCGGTCAGCCTTATCTGCGCATCGATCCGCTGAAAATCAACGTCGCGGCCGTTACGCCGCTGATGTCCTATGCCTTCGCCCAGCGCCACAAGATTCTCGCGGTGTCCATCGATCGCGACGCCGTGACCGTGGCCAGCGCCCAGCCTTTCGTCAAGGGTTGGGAAGCCGACCTGACCCATGTGTTGAAGCTGCCGATCAAGCGGGTGGTGGCCAACCCGGTGGATATCCAGCGCTTCAGCGTGGAGTTCTTTCGCCTGGCCAAATCGGTCAGCGGCGCGACCAACAACGATCATCAAACCAGCACCCTGGGCAATTTCGAACAACTGCTCAACCTCGGTGCCAGCGATCAGGAGCCGGACGCCAACGATGCGCACATCGTCAATATCGTCGACTGGCTGTTCCAGTACGCTTTCCAGCAACGCGCCAGCGATATCCACATCGAGCCCCGACGCGAGCAAGGCACGGTGCGTTTTCGCATCGACGGCGTGTTGCACAACGTCTATCAATTCCCGCCGCAGGTGACCATGGCGATTGTCAGTCGCCTGAAGAGCCTGGGGCGGATGAACGTCGCGGAAAAACGCAAACCCCAGGACGGCCGGGTCAAAACCAAGACCCCGGATGGCGGCGAAGTCGAACTGCGGCTGTCGACATTGCCGACGGCGTTCGGCGAAAAAATGGTCATGCGGATTTTCGACCCGGAAGTGCTGCTCAAGGATTTCGATCAGCTTGGGTTTTCCGCCGAAGACCTGCGCCGCTGGCAGGACATGACGAGCCAGCCCAACGGCATTATCCTCGTGACCGGCCCGACCGGCTCGGGCAAGACCACCACGCTCTACACCACCCTGAAAAAACTGGCGACGCCGGAGGTCAACCTCTGCACCATCGAAGACCCGATCGAGATGGTCGAGCCGGCCTTCAACCAGATGCAGGTCCAGCACAACATCGACCTGACCTTCGCCGCCGGTGTGCGCGCACTGATGCGGCAAGACCCGGACATCATCATGATCGGCGAGATCCGGGACCTGGAGACGGCCGAAATGGCGATTCAGGCTGCACTCACCGGCCACCTGGTGCTATCGACGCTGCACACCAATGACGCGCCCAGCGCCATCAGCCGCCTGCTGGAACTCGGCGTGCCGCATTACCTGATCAAGGCCACAGTGCTCGGCGTCATGGCGCAGCGGCTGGTCCGTACGTTGTGCCCGCACTGCAAGGCCCCGCTGACCCTGAGTGAAGAAGACTGGCAAACCCTGACCAAACCCTGGCAAGCGCCATTGCCCGGCAATGCGCAACGCGCCATCGGTTGCCTGGAATGCCGCGACACCGGCTATCGCGGCCGCGCCGGGGTGTACGAAATCATGCAACTGACGGATGGCCTCAAAGCGCTGATCAACCCCGACACCGACTTGCTGGCGATACGGCGCCAGGCGTTCAAGGAAGGCATGCGCAGCTTGCGACTGTCGGGCGCACAGAAGGTGGCGGCGGGTTTGACGACGATCGAGGAGGTGCTGCGGGTGACACCGCAGAGTGAACAAAAGTAGCTGCGACCGTGATGGAACTCGGCAGGGTCATTGGCAATCCAACCCCGCGTAGTTAACCCAGTGGAGTCACCCATCATGCGTTTCAAACTTGCTGTTGCTACCCTCGCCGTGTTGTCCCTTCCAGTCGGTTCGGCGATGGCTGATGACAGCTTTTGGCGTAACGTCCTTACTTCCGGTGCCACCACCGGTTCGTCCTACCTGACCTCCAGGGATCAAAAGCTGATCGTCGCCGCCCAGGACGACGCCGGCAGCTTTGTCGCCAGTGACGGCGCTATTCGCGGCCCCTATCTGGAAGCCGCAATGCAGAAAGTCCGCGCCGACAACCCGGGCCTGCAGGCCACGGATATGGAACTGGCGAATGCGATCCTGGCGAAAAATGCCATCGCGTCGAAGTAAGATTTACGGCTGAACAAAAATGCCGCTCACTTGAGCGGCATTTTTTATGGGCAACACAAAACCCCTGTAGGAGCGAGGCTTGCCCGCGAAAGCGTCATGTCAGTCAACATAAATGTTGGATGTTAAGACG
>NZ_JAGYFX010000201.1:0-3840 GCF_019946615.1 Pseudomonas sp. BF-R-01 | reverse complement strand
CCGCTGCCGTCCAGATCGCACCTGTGCTCTACAGCCGTGAAGGCACTGTAGAAAAGGTCGTCAACAAGATCCATGAACTCGGCGAGAAAGGCGTGCAGTTCGCCGTTTTCCCGGAAACCATCGTTCCGTACTACCCGTACTTTTCCTTTGTGCAGGCGCCGTTCGAAATGGGTTCCGAGCACTACAAATTGCTCGATCAGGCCGTCGTCGTGCCTTCCGCGACCACCGATGCCATTGGCAAAGCCGCCAAGGACGCCAACATGGTGGTGTCCATCGGCGTCAACGAGCGCGATGGCAGTACCCTCTACAACACGCAATTGCTGTTCGATGCGGACGGCACCCTGATTCAGGCCCGTCGCAAGATTTCGCCGACCTATCATGAGCGCATGATCTGGGGCATGGGCGATGGTTCCGGCCTGCGCGCAATCGACAGCGCTGTTGGCCGCATTGGTCAACTGGCCTGCTGGGAACACTACAACCCGCTGGCGCGTTATGCCTTGATCGAGGATGGCGAACAGATTCACGCCTCGATGTACCCCGGTTCGTTCGCCGGTGAGCGGTTTACCCGCCAGATGGAAGTCAGCATCCGCATGCACGCGCTGGAATCGGCGTGCTTCGTGGTCAACTCGACGGGCTGGTTGTACCCGGAACAGCAGGCACAAATCATGGCTGACACCGGTTGCGGCATTGGTCCGATCTCCGGCGGTTGCTACACCGCGATCATCGATCCGCAAGGTGAAGTCGTCGGCGCACTGACCGAAGGTGAAGGCGAAGTCATTGCCGACATCGACTTGTTCCAGATCGAAGTGCGTAAGCGTCAGATGGATGGGCGCGGCCACTACAGCCGTCCGGAAATCCTCAGCCTGAACATCGACCGCACACCGCATCGCCATGTGCACGAGCGCAACGCACAGCCGAAGCTGGCCGACACTGCGCAAGCGGAAGAGTTGTGATTATGAAAGTCATGACGATCAATCAATAAACGCCAAACCTGTAGGAGCCAGGCTTGCCGGCGAAGGCGTCTTTGAAATCGCCATCGTCGGAACGCCGCCCGCAGCAAGCCGGCTCCTACAGGTTTTGCGTCAACCCGCGACCCCGAACACACCCGAGATCTGTAGGAGCACGGCTTGCCGGCGAAGGCGTCAGTGAAATCGCCATCGCCAGCAAGCTGGCTCCTACAGGTTTTGCGTCAACCCGCGATCCCGAACACACCCGAGATCTGTAGGAGCACGGCTTGCCGGCGAAGGCGTCTTTGAAATCGCCATCGCCAGCAAGCTGGCTCCTACAGGTTTTGCGTCAACCCGCGACCCCGAACACACCTGTGATCCGTAGGAGCCGGCTTGCTGGCGAAGGCGTCAGTGAAATCGCCATCACCAGCAAGCCGGACTCCTACCCAAAGCGTGTCGGTCTTAGAGTTCCATGCCCAGGAAGATCAGCGTATTGCCATGGGCTTCAGCCGCGGCACGCTGGTTGTAGCTGTCGCGATGCGAGCAGTTGAAGCCATGCTCGGCTTCCGGGTAAACCACGATTTCAACGTTATCGTTGTTGTCGAAACGCTCGGCGATTTTTTCCACGGCTTCCAGCGGGATATGGCTGTCCTGTTCGCCGAAGTGCATCAGCAGCGGCACTTCGATTTCGTCGGCGCGGTCCAGTTGGTTCTGGATGCCGCCGCCGTAATAGGCGATCGCCACGTCCACTAGGCCATTGGCAGCGGTGTGGTAGGAGAGCAAGCCGCCGAAGCAATAGCCGATGGAGGCAATGCCGCCATCCAGACCCGGTTGTGCTTTCAAAGCGTCGATGGCCAGCTCGATGTCTTTCTGCGCTTTGCCGACGTCGGTGGCGTTCATCAATTCGACGGCGCGTTTCCAGCCGGCTTCGTCGTAGGTCAGTTCAATGCGCGGGCCGTTGCGCCAGAACAGGTCCGGTACGATCACCAGGTAGCCGTCGGCGGCATATTGCTCGGCGACCGAGCGGATGTGTTCATTCACACCGAAGATCTCCTGGATCAGCACAATCCCCGGGCCTTTCTGGGTATGCGGAATCGCCAGGTAAGCGCCGAATTTACCTTCAGCGCTGTCGATCTCGATCCATTGGGTGGTCACGCTCATGGTGGCTCCTGTCTTCGCAAGTGAGTTGGGGCGTAGCTTAATGCGGCTGTGTGGCTTTGAAGCTCGTCAGCCCCTGCATCCGTTTCCACCAGCTGTTGAAGCCGTCCACGGCAAATACCTGCGGCGCATCCGGGGTCATCGCGATGTAGGCGCAACCCGGTGCCAGGTAGAAGTCGCCGATGCTCGGTTCAAGGCCGGCGATATATGGATCGGTGCCTTTAATCTTCATCAACTCGCGCAGCACTCGTTTCGAGTTCTCGATGCCTTGGCGGCGCGAATCTTCATTCTGCCCGCCAATGAAGTCGGGAAACAGATGGTAGCCGAACACCGAGACCAGCGCGCCATAACCGTAGGAATCATAAATGCCCTGGGCCATGTGGGTGCGCGCACGGTCGTGGGCGTTGTCCGGGGTGATTGACGGGCCGGGCAGGACTTCGTCCAGATAGGCAATGATCGCGCCGGTTTCGATTACCCGAAAGCCGTCGTGGTCAACGACGGGCACCTTGCCGAACGGGTGGCGCACCAGATGCTCCGGCAGGTGCGGTTCCCCTTTGATCACGTTGACCTGCACCTGTTCGAAGTCCGCGTCTTTTTCCACCAGCAACATCTTCACTGTGCGCACATAAGTACTGCCGTCAAAACCGTAGAGAGTGAGACTCATGGCGATTGCTCCTGTTCTATTGGGAGTGGCAGGTACGTTATCGAAACGCCGGCGCCTCAGCGGTGGTTGCGACGCCAGAAGAAGCGAGCCAACAACGTATCGAGACTGAGCTTGCCGGCACCCGAGAGCAACAGCGGCATCAGGGCGGCGAGGTAAATCAGCGGCAGTTTGAAGTTGCCGTAGCCCTTGTTGCTGATGGAGTAACCCTGAGCAAGCTCACTCAATGTAGACCAATCGGCCGGCCAGTGGACGGCGGCCGTCGCAACAAGGGTGACCACGATCAACGCGATGGCCGAAATCCGCGTGCCAAGGCCGACGAGGATGGCGAGGGCGCAAAGCAGTTCGGCCCACATCGACAGTTCCCAGTTCAGCGTCGCCGGTATCTGGTCGAAGGGAAACGGGAAGCGATCCTGAATGTCGGCGAACCAGTTTTCGCCATTCCATTTTTCCAGGCCTGACTCGAAAAATTCCCAGGCAATGAACAACCGCAGGGTCAATGGGGCGAGCCAGCTACCGGCACGGTCGAGATTCAGGTGCAGGCCTTTCACGGCCGACGAGATTGCAGAGTTCATGGACGTGGTCTCCGTTCAGTCAGGGATGCGGGGCTCGCGGCCCCGCGCAAGGGTTACTCGCCGGCGCCGCACTTGCCTTCGCCGCATTTGCCTTCAGCCGGTTTTTCCGCGGTGTCGGCGTGGGCCTGGCTGTAGCCGTGGGCCAGCTGTTTCATGCTGAACGCTTCGGACTCGGAGGCCGACGCAACGTTGGACAGGGCCAGGCCGCCGGCGATGATCAGGCCGAGGGTCAGGGAGGAAGTCGAGAGCTTGAACATGGTGATACTCCGTAGCATTGAATGAATTGAGCGCTTTGATCGGCTGAGCCAATCGACAGGCACATTTCATCAATCGGGTGTATCTGCGATGTGTCGTTGGGGTGGGGTTTTATGGCCGGGGTGTGTCAAGGGCGGGGCTGTACACACTCTGATACGTAACCCCCGAAATTTCCTTGGCCCCCCCCCACAAATCACTGTAGGAGCCGGCTTGCCGGCGATGGCGTCCGTTCAGGCGATAAATG
>NZ_JAGYFX010000200.1:0-4051 GCF_019946615.1 Pseudomonas sp. BF-R-01 | reverse complement strand
CCTTGAAATCGCCTTCGCCGGCAAGCCTGGCTCCTACGGGTTTTGCGTGAACCCAGAAGCTCCGTCATCCCCCGATTCTGTAGGAGCCAGCTTGCTGGCGATGGCGTTTTCGGAACAGCCATCGCCGGCAAGCCGGCTCCTACAAAGAGTCGCGTCGAATACTATTGCCCCGGTTTTGCCTTTAACTGCTCAGCCGCAGCCTTGGCCAGGTCCGGTGGCAGGAAGTCCTTGTCCGGGTTGTAGTCAGCCTTGAGATAGCGTTTGAGGTCCTGCAAATCCCCCGGGTTCAGCGTGCCGGCGGCTTGCTTCAGGCGCAGGTTGTCGAGGATGTAGTCGTAGCGGGTGTTGTTGTAATTGCGCACCGAGGTGTACAGCTGACGCTGCGCGTCGAGCACATCGACGATGTTGCGCGTGCCCACCTGATAACCGATTTCGGTCGCTTCCACCGCGCTCTGGTTGGAGATGATCGACTGCTTGCGCGCCTGCACCTGCTCGACATCGGTGTTCACCGCGCGATGCAGGTTGCGGGTGTTTTCCACCACCTGCCGACGCAGGCCTTCACGCTGTTGTTCGGTCTGATCCAGGCGCGAGTACGACTCGCGAACCTGCGAACTGGTCAGCCCGCCGCTGTAGATCGGGATGTTCAATTGCAGCGCCAGCGTGCGTTGCTCGACGGGGCCACCATATGGCTGGCCGAAGCCGTTCGGGTTGCTGAAGCCCAAGGCATCGTTATCGCCTTTCTCATACTTGGCCACCGCATCCACCGTCGGTGCGTGGCCGGCCTTGCGCTGCTTCAGGGTTTCTTCGGCGGCGCTGACCGCGTAGTTGCTGGCCAGCAGGTTCAGGTTCTGTTTGGCGGCGGTGTCGACCCAGGCCTTGGCGTCGTTCGGTGCCGGCGGCAGGATCGGCAAGGTGTGAACGATGCCCTGAATCGAGTTGTACTGACGGTTGGTCAGGGTGATCAACGCTTCAAACGCATCATCCACCTGACGCTGCGCAACGATCCGGTTGGCCCGTGCGGTGTCGTAACTGGCTTGCGATTGCAGCACGTCGGTCTTGTCCGACAGGCCGACATCGAAGCGTTCGTTGGACTGGTCGAGCTGACGCTTGAACGCCGCTTCCTCGGCCTTGGTCGAGGCCAGGTTGTCCTGGCTGCGCAGCACGTTGAAGTAGTCCTCGGCGGTTTGCAGGATCAGGTTCTGCTCGGTCGCCGAGAGTTGCAGGGCGGCTTGCTCATTGACGTCCTTGGCGGCCTGGTACTGGAACCAGCGATCGGCACGAAACAAAGGCTGAGCCAACGTTGCCTGATAGGAATTGGCGCTACGGTTGGCAACGGACGACGGTTGATCGATATCGGTGCGCACGTTGGCCAACTGGGCGCCACCGGAAATATTCGGCAGCAAGCCGGCGCGTGCCTGGGGCACGACTTCTTTCTGCGCGCCGTATTGGGCGCGGGCGGCGGCCAGGTCGGCGTTGTTGTCCACCGCTTCCTGGTAGACGCTGACCAGATCGGTCTTGGTCGATAAGGGCGCTTCTGCTGCCCAGGCCATTCCATTGGAAGCACAAGACACGGCAAGGGCCAGTGAGAGTTTGCGCAGCATGAGGCCATCCCTAAAAATTACACTGATAATTTGAGCGCCAAAGGTACGGCGCAGCCCACTCAGCGTCAATGCGCGACATGGCCGTTGCGAGTGTAGTTGCGCATACGTGCGGCAACAATCGTCTGATTGCGCCATTCATCATGGTGTTTACTGCGGTGTTGGCGTTCTTTGTCAGTTGTGTCTAGACTGGCCGGGTTCTTGTCGGGGTGCCTTGCTATGAGGCTGAGATCGAATAATTTCGGATCCCGTTGAACCTGATCAGGTTAGCGCCTGCGTAGGGAACAAGATTTCTCGTCACCCGGCGAGTCCTCTTGTGCTTCGTCCGGGATGTTGTTCGACAATCGAACACCCCTCGAGCACTGAGCACAGCACTGCTGGTTTTCCCAGCGCCCGTGCGTCCATTCGATTACAGGTTCGCTCCGACAAAAAATCCACTGCCTGGATGTGTTCGGAGAGCCCGTGATGACGATAAAACCAAAAAACATAACGAACCTGAGTGACTCGGCCCAAGTCGATCAACAATCGGTTCAACCGTTTACCCGCTCGCAAAAAATCTACGTTCAGGGCTCCCGCCCGGACATCCTCGTGCCGATGCGCGAAATCAGCCTTGATGTGACCCCGACCGACTTCGGCGGTGAGATCAACGCGCCGGTTGTCGTGTACGACACCTCGGGTCCGTACACCGACCCCAACGTGATCATCGACGTGCGCAAAGGCCTGGCCGACATCCGCTCGCCATGGATCGAAGCCCGTGGCGACACCGAGCGTCTGCCCGGCCTCAGCTCGAACTTCGGCAAGGAACGCCTCGCCGATCCGGAGCTGACCAAGCTGCGATTCGCTCACGTGAACAACCCGCGCCGCGCCAAGGCCGGTGGCAACGTCACGCAAATGCACTACGCGCGTCAGGGCATCATCACGCCCGAGATGGAATTCGTCGCCATCCGCGAAAACATGAAGCTTGAAGTCGCCCGTGCCGCTGGCCTGCTGGATCAGCAACACGCCGGCCACAGCTTTGGCGCCAGCGTGCCGAAAATCATCACCCCCGAATTCGTTCGTGACGAGATCGCCCGCGGTCGCGCGATCATCCCGGCCAACATCAACCACACCGAACTGGAACCGATGATCATCGGCCGTAACTTCCTGGTGAAGATCAACGGCAACATCGGCAACAGCGCACTGGGTTCGTCCATCGAAGAAGAAGTGGCGAAACTGACCTGGGGCATTCGCTGGGGCGCGGACAACATCATGGACTTGTCCACCGGCAAGCACATTCATGAAACCCGCGAGTGGATCATCCGCAACTCGCCAGTGCCGATCGGCACCGTGCCGATTTATCAGGCGCTGGAAAAAGTCGGCGGCGCTGCCGAAGACCTGACCTGGGAGCTGTTCCGCGACACGCTGATCGAACAGGCCGAACAGGGCGTCGATTACTTCACCATCCACGCCGGCGTGCTGCTGCGCTACGTGCCGCTGACCGCCAAACGTGTGACCGGCATCGTTTCCCGTGGCGGTTCGATCATGGCCAAGTGGTGCCTGGCGCACCACAAAGAAAACTTCGCCTACACGCATTTCGAAGAGATCTGCGAAATCATGAAGGCCTACGACGTCAGCTTCTCGCTGGGCGACGGCCTGCGTCCGGGCTCGATTGCCGACGCCAACGACGCCGCGCAATTCGGCGAGCTGGAAACCCTCGGCGAGCTGACCAAGATCGCGTGGAAGCACGACGTGCAAACCATGATCGAAGGCCCGGGCCACGTGCCGATGCAGTTGATCAAAGAGAACATGGACAAGCAGCTCGAGTGCTGCGACGAGGCGCCGTTCTACACCCTCGGCCCGCTGACCACCGACATCGCGCCAGGCTACGACCACATCACCTCGGGTATCGGTGCGGCAATGATCGGCTGGTTCGGTTGCGCGATGCTCTGCTACGTGACGCCGAAGGAACACTTGGGCCTGCCAAACAAGGATGACGTGAAGACCGGGATCATTACTTACAAGATCGCCGCACATGCCGCCGATCTGGCGAAGGGACATCCGGGCGCGCAGATTCGCGACAATGCCTTGAGCAAGGCGCGATTCGAATTCCGTTGGGAAGACCAGTTCAACCTGGGCCTCGATCCGGACACCGCACGTTCGTATCACGATGAGACGTTGCCGAAGGATTCGGCCAAGGTCGCGCATTTCTGTTCGATGTGCGGGCCGAAATTCTGCTCGATGAAAATCACCCAGGAAGTCCGCGAATACGCGGCCAACCAGCGGATCGAGACCGTCGACGCCGAAGTCGCCCGAGGATTGGCGGAACAGGCAGAGCGGTTCAAACAGGAAGGCAGTCAGCTGTACAAGAAGGTTTGATCTGATCCGCAGCGTCAGTGCTTCCTGACTGGCGCATACCCTGTAGGAGCGAGGCTTGCCCGCGAAGGCGTTTTACCTGACACACCGCCTTCGCGGGC
>NZ_JAGYFX010000020.1:0-74907 GCF_019946615.1 Pseudomonas sp. BF-R-01 | reverse complement strand
GATCATGGTCACCAAGGTGATCGTGAAACCACCGACAATCCCTGGCAGCGCTTCCGGCAACAACACATGCCAAACGATGTGCCAACGCCGGCATCCCATCGCCTGCGCTGCTTCGATCAAACCGTAATCCACCTCACGCAAACTGACTTCGGCGATACGCGCAAAGAACGGCGTGGCCGCAATCGTCAGCGGGACCACGGCCGCCCATACGCCATACGTGGTGCCAACGATCAACCGGGTAAACGGAATCAACGCCACCATCAAAATCAAAAACGGAATCGAGCGAAACAGGTTCACGAACCCACCCAAGGCGCGGTTCAGCGCCGGTGCTTCGTAGATCCCGCCCTTGGAGCTGGTGACCAGGATCACCGCCAGCGGAATCCCCGCCAGCAGCGCGATCAGTGACGACACGCCAACCATCAAAAACGTGTCGATGAAACCTTGCAGCAACCGATCAAACCACATAACCCAGCACCTCCACCTGTTGTGCCCAGTTGCCGGCGCGTTGACGCAGTTCTACCGCGCCCAGCGGCGAGCCGGTCACCGCCAGCAGCAATTGCCCCAGCGCATGGCCCTGAATCCGTTCCACGCCACCTTGCAACAAGCGCACGCGACCGCCGAGGGCGGCGAACAGCGCGGCCAGATCCGGTTCGTCGGTGGCGCTGCCGGTGAATTGCAAACGCAGGACCACGGCGGCGTCGGACGACTGTGGTTGCGCCTGGAGACGACTTTGCAGTTCCTGCGGCAACGCGTGTTGCAACGGCGCCAGTAAGGTTTTGCTGACCTCATGCTGCGGGTTGCCGAAGACTTCCCACACCGGGCCTTGCTCAACGATGCGGCCATGCTCCAACACCACGACGCGGTCGCAGATGTCGCGGATCACCGCCATCTCGTGAGTGATCAGCACGATGGTCAGGCCCAGGCGCTGATTGATCTCGCGCAGCAGGCCGAGGATCGATTGCGTGGTCTCCGGGTCCAGCGCCGAAGTGGCCTCGTCGCACAACAGAATCTCCGGGTCGTGCACCAGCGCGCGGGCGATGCCGACGCGCTGTTTCTGCCCGCCGGAAAGCTGCGCCGGGTAGGCCTTGTGCTTCTCTTGCAGGCCGACCAGTTCCAGCAGCTCACGAACTTTCTGCTCGCGTTTTTCCTTGGGCACGCCGGCGACTTTCAGCGGCAATTCGACGTTCTGCCAAACCGTCTTGGCCGACATCAGGTTGAAGTGCTGGAAGATCATGCCGATGCGCCGACGCAGCGCCACCAGGCGGTCTTCATCGAACTCGCCGATGTCCACTTGATCGATCAGCACACGTCCCGTGCTCGGTTGTTCGAGACGGTTGATGGTGCGGATCAGCGACGACTTGCCGGCGCCGCTGCGGCCGATGATGCCGAACACTTCACCGCGCTGGATTGCCAGGTCGATGCCGTGCAGCGCCGCCACCGGACCTTGCTGGCCGTTGTAGGTTTTACCCAGGCCGATGAAGCGTACGTGAGCACGATTCAGGTCGGGGTGCAGTTCGGTCTGTTTAGCTTGCTGAGGCTCTGGAATATCCAGTCGCCGTTGGATCGCGGCCGTCATTCTCAGCTTTCCCAACCGGCTTGATAGAGTTTGCCGTGGGCCTTATCCAACGCTGCGCGAACGGCTGGCGAATGCTGGTAGATGTCGACGAATTTGATCAGGCGCGGGTCGGCTTTGTTTTTCGGCTGGATCACGAACTGGATCACGTATTCCTTGTGATCGAGGCCGTCGAACAGCAACGCGGAACCGGCATCGAAGGTCTTCGCCAGGCGGATGTAGGCCGGGTAGCCCTGGACCAGATCGGCGTCGTCATAGGCGCGCACCAGTTGCACCGCTTCGACTTGCAGGATTTTGATCTTCTTCGGGTTGGCGATGATGTCTTCTTCGGTGGCCTTGTAGCCGACGCCCGGCTTGAGCGTGATCAGGCCGGCCTTGGCCAGCAGTTGCAGGCCGCGACCGCTGTTGATCGGGTCGTTGGCGATGGCGACGCTGGCGCCTTCCGGCAGCTCGTCGAAGCTTTTGTATTTTTTCGAGTAGAGGCCGACGTTGTTGATGATGCCCGGTGCGAACGGCACCAGGTCAAAACCGGCGGCAGCCTTGGCGTTTTCCAGGAACGGCACGTGCTGGAAGTAGTTCACGTCGATGTCGCCGGCGGCGAGGCTGACGTTGGGCGCGATCCAGTCGGTGAACTCGACGAGTTCGACTTTCAGGCCTTGTTTATTGGCTTCTGCGACGGCGGCTTCCAGCGGGATGGCGAAGGCGGCGGTGGTGCCGACTTTCAGCGGCGCGTCGGCGGCGAAGGTGATGGAGCTGAAGAGGCCGAGGGCCAGGGCCAGTGCTTTGACTGGGTGAGAGAGGTAGTTCTTTTTCATGATGTTTTTTCCAGTCAGTGCATAAATTTGGGGTGTTTGGTCGGGCCTCTTCGCGGGCAAGCCTCGCTCCTACAAAGGCACTGCGATCCCCTGTAGGAGCGAAGCTTGCTCGCGAAGCTTTTAACGGCGAAACGCGGAGCCGGTGTGTTGCTCAGGTAAATGCGCCTCTGCGTGAAACAGCTTCTCCCGCAGGCTGCCGTCGTCATAAGCGGTCTTGTACGACCCACGCCGCTGCAACTCGGGAATCACCAGTTCGATGAAATCCACATAGCTTTCCGGCGTGACAATTCGTGTCAGGTTGAAGCCATCCAGCCCGGTCTCGGCGATCCACGATTCCAGCTCATCGGCCACTTGCTCCGGCGAGCCAACGACCGTGATGTAGCGGCCACCGAGGGCGTGTTGTTCGAGCAATTTGCGCCGGGTCCAGTCGTTGTTTTGCAGGTTTTTGGTTGCCGACTGGATCGCGTTGCTCTTCACGTACTGGATCGGTTCGTCGATGGCGTACTCGGAAAAATCGATCCCGGTCGATGCCGAGAAATGCGCCACGCCGGCCTCGGCACTGGCGTAGCTCAGGTATTCGGCGTGCTTGGCCCAGGCCAGCTCTTCGGTGGCGCCGACGATCACGTTCAGCCCCATGAACACCTTGATGTCCTCAGGATTGCGCCCGGCCTCGACGGCGCTGGCGCGCACCTTGTCCACCTGAACCTTGGTCGACGGTTTGTTCTGGCCGCTGATGAACACGCATTCGGCGTGGCGCCCGGCGAACAGCAAACCGCGATCCGAACTGCCGGCCTGGAACAGCACCGGCGTGCGCTGCGGTGAAGGTTCGCAGAGGTGATAACCCTCGACCTGATAGAACTCGCCCTTGTGCTCGACCTTGTGCACTTTGTCGGGCTGCGCGTAGATCCGTTGCTGCGGATCGTTGAGCACCGCACCGTTTTCCCAACTGCCTTCCCAGAGTTTGTAGAGCACTTCGAGGTATTCGTCGGCCTGGTCGTAACGACGGTCGTGCTCCACTTGTTCGCTCAGGCCCATGGCTTTGGCGGCGCTGTCGAGGTAGCCGGTGACGATGTTCCAGCCGACCCGGCCGCGGCTCAGGTGATCGAGCGTCGACATGCGTCGGGCGAACAGGTACGGCGGTTCATACGTCAGGTTGGCGGTCAGGCCGAAACCGAGGTTTTTCGTCACCGCCGCCATCGCCGAGACCAGCAGCAACGGATCGTTGACCGGCAGCTGGATCGATTCTTTCAGCGGCACGTCCACCGAGTTCTGGTAGACGTCGTACACGCCGACGATGTCAGCGATGAACAAACCGTCGAACAAACCGCGCTCCAGCAACTGCGCCAGTTCGGTCCAATACTCGATGGTTTTGTATTGAGTCGAGGTGTCCCGTGGGTGCGTCCACAACCCATGGTTGATGTGCCCGATGCAGTTCATGTTGAACGCGTTGAGCAGGATCTTCTTTTTCTCACCGGCCATCAGATGGTCCCTCGCAACGGAGGGTTTTCATCGTTGAGGTAGTAGTTGCCCACGGCGTGATACTTCCAGCGCACCGGGTCGTGCAGCGTGTGCACCCGAGCGTTGCGCCAATGGCGATCCAGTCCGTGTTCGATCAGGGTCGCCTGGCTGCCGGCCAGTTCAAACAGCGTGCTGCCGGCGGCAAGGGAGATTTCGGTGCTGATGGCGCGGGCTTCGGCGACGGCAATCGACGCGGCGGCAACGGTCTGTGCGTTGGTGTCGGCTTGAGCCTTGTCGAGGAATTCACCGGAGCGTTCCAGCAGGGCTTCGGCGGCGTGCAGACGAATGCTCAGGTGGCCGAAGCTCTTGATGGTCAGCGGGTCGTCGATGGCTTTTTCATGCGTGGCGTCGATCCATGGCCGGGTTTTGGTCCGCACGAAATGCAGCGCGTCTTCATAGGCAGCGCGGGCGATGCCGGTGTCGATGGCGGCGTGAAGAATCTGCGCTAACGGGCCTACCGGGGTCGGGCGTTCGAAGGCGCTTTGAAACGGGATCACGTCTTCGGCGGCCACAAAGACGTCTTCGAACACCACCGAACCGCTGCCGGTGGTGCGCTGGCCGAAACCACTCCAGTCGTCGATGACTGTCAGGCCTTTGCTGTCGCGTGGTACGAATGCGAGTTGCTGCACGCCGTTTTCATCCACCACCGAGGTCGGGATGCGCTGCGCGTAGATCGCGCCTGTTGCGTAGAACTTACGGCCGTTGATGCGATAGCCGTCCCCGTCGCGGGTCAGACTGGTGACGCGGTCGTGGGCGGTTTTGGTGCCGAGTTCGGCGAGTGCATTGCCGAAACGCTGGCCGGCCAGCACTTCTGCATAGAGACGTTTTTTCTGCTCGGCGCTGCCGTTCACGCGCAGCACTTCGAGGGCGTAAAAATGGTTCTGCGGAATTTGCCCGAGGGAGCCGTCAGCCTGGGCGATCAAGGCGATCACCTTGGCCAGCGTGACGTTGGAAACTCCGGCGCCGCCGTACTCTTTTGGCACGCTGATGCCCCACAGGCCCGAGCGGGAAAACACTTCCAGTTCCGGGTGCGGCAAACGGCGTTCACGGTCGCGCAGGGCGCTGTCGCGTTTGAAGTCTTCGGCCAGGTCACTGGCGACGATCAGGGCTTGCTCATCGCTGGTTATGACCGCGACGTGGTGAGAAATTGTCATGTGTTTCTCCAGGTGTCTGGTCGTTAAATCCAGGAGTGGCGAGCGGGGAGCGTGCCGTTGAGGTGATAGGCGCCGACGGCGTGATACTTCCAGCGCACCGGATCGTGCAGCGTGTGCACGCGGGCGTTGCGCCAGTGGCGGTCGAGGTTGAATTCGGCGAGGGTGGCGCGGCTCCCGGCCAGTTCGAAGAGCTTTTCGCTGGCCTGCAGCGAGATCTCGGTGGTCAGCACCTTGGCTTCGGCCACGGCAATCGAGGCACGGGCGGCGGACTCGGCGGTGAGCGGCGCGGCGTTGACCTGATCGAGTACCTGCCCGGCTTTGCGCAGCAGCGCTTCAGCGGCGTGCAGTTCGATTTTCAGTTTGCCGATGTCGGCGATCACATAAAGATCATCGCTGGCGCGTTCGACCTTGGCGTCGATCCATGGGCGAGCGCGGGCTTTCACGAATTCGATGGCGTCGTCGATGGCGCCGCGAGCGATGCCGGCGTCGATGGCCGCTTGAATCAGCTGCGAGACGGCGCCCTGGATGTTCGGCTTGTCGTTGATCTTCCAGTTATCCACCACCAGCTCGGCGTCGACCCGCACGTTGTTGAGCAAAATGGTGCCGCTGGCGGTAGTGCGCTGGCCGAAACCGGACCAGTCATCAACGATCCGCAAGCCCGGTGTGCCGCGACGGACGAAGGCCAGCACTTGCTTGCCGTCGTCATTCAGCGCCTTGACCGCCACCCAGTGGGCGAAGAGGGCGCCGGTGGAGTAGAACTTCTGCCCGCTGATGACAAATCCGTCGCCGTCGGCGGTGATCCGTGCCTTGAGTTCCAGGGTATTTTTAGTGCCGCGCTCCGGCCCGGCATTGCCGATGCGCCAACCTTCGAGCACGCTCTTGAACAGCTGTTTTTTCTGCGCTTCGGTCGCGCTGCCGAGCACCAGGTTGAGAATGCCGAACTGGTTCTGCGGGATCTGCCCCAGTGCCGGATCGGCTGCGGAAATGATCGCAAAAACATCGGCCAGGGTGACGAACGAAACCTGCGGGCCGCCGTATTCGCGAGGGATGGCAATGCTGCCCAGGCCGCTGCGGGTGAACTGTTCGATTTCCGACCACGGCAGCTTGCGCTGACGGTCGCGTTTAGCCGCTTGTTGGCGGGCGACCTGCGCCAGCTCATGGGCGGCCTTGATTGCTTGTGCGTCGTTGCGCAAAACCTGCGCGGGCAACAACAACGGGGCGATGTCCAGATCACTCTGGACGATTGCATCTGCCAGACTGGACATCAGTGCCGCTCCTTGGCTGCTGCACGCAATGCCCTGGCGATCTGCACTGGGGTGATTGTGTTCCGGACCATACCTACCTCACATCTCATGGAACGCCGCGATGGTGGCGGCGAAGTAAAAACAAGAATGTCCGGTGGTCCGGTTTATATACCCTAAGCGTGTATAAAAATTAAATAAACTAACTTTTAGGAATATGGATAGAAGTGTGTCGTGAGCAACTGTACGCAGTGCAACACTTTGTTCTTGTAGCAACAGAAACACCCAGCGGTCGGCTTTTGTAGGAGCGAACGGTGCGGCGATCCGACTTGCTCGCGAAGGCGTCAGTTCTGACACGACGCGTTATCGTTTTTCGCGAGCAAGCTTCGCTCCTACTGGGGACGGTATGGATCTCAATTTTTTCGGGGTTCGGCGGCCATGAGCACTTCCCTCTGCGGGATTTTGAGATACGGATTGGCACAACCAATCTTCAACGTACGCGCCGGCGCCCAGCGAGAGTTATTACCCACGCGGTCGAGGATGCAGTAGGTCACTTCCAGCCGCAGGTCTTCGCCGGCTTCAAGAATGATCGCCGGCGGCACCCAGACCTGAATCGGCTGGCCCACATCGCCGGCCTTGAGCCGTGGCAGGTCCATGCGCACATCGCCCCAGCGCAGGGTGATTTCATCGTCGATGGCCATGTTCAGGTACGGCTCGATGGTCAAGGGAACGCCGCGCTTGATCTGGTTCGGGTTGACGCCCTGACGGCGGATGGTTTCGGGAATGCTCACCGGCGCCAGGCTCTGGATTTCATCGCCGTACAGGGCAGAGGGCTGGCCTCCCGGGCAGTCGAGCTTGACCTGCACGCAGGTTGTCGGTGACAGCGCTGGCCCATGGCCGACCTGCATCAGCCGGTAGTGAATGCGAGAGGAGCCGTTGGCGATGAAGCTTTGCGGCACGCGCAGGCTGACGGATTTGCCGACGTCCAGGGTGTTCAGCACCCTGGAGGCCACGTAGCAGTTGTCCCAGAACAGTTCGATCAAGTCGCCTTCGTCCATGCCGGGATAAGGCGCGACGGCGATCAGCAGGTGAGAAGCCGAGGTGATGTTGATGCCGCTCCGGTGGGATTGCTCCACGGTCGGTGCCGCAAGTTCGGGTTTTTTCGAAATATGTTTCATGGGTTTCTCCTTGAAGTCTTGCAGCGAAGTCCGTTTCTGAAAGAACTGATTGGCCGAGCCACAAACGGCTCATTACTTGCGTATGAACAATGATTGAACGTGATGAGTTCGTTTGCTGGAGACTAGATAAGAGTGTGCTGGAATAAGTGTCAATAGAGTTGGTTAGTTAAGTAACGAATCTTTCGTTATTCAGAAAGCTCCTACGCTTTCAGGTCCGGAAGCCCCATCGACTTGTCGAACATACCCACCGAATCAGCGGTTTTTGCGGTGGGAGGCGCCGGTTGTTCGTGTGGCAATGCGCAAGTGTTTTGTGGATTTTAGGCGAGGATAATCTGTCGCAGGACATATATATGTACCGCACGCGATTATTGAAAGAGGGATAAATTGTAAGAGTGGTTTGAGTGGCGGTTGAAGAGGGTATGAAGTTTCGATGTAACTTCCATCCGTGGAAGTTTATGTCGCTGTTATGGCGGCTCAGTGTTGAGCGTTGTTCAGGAACTTGCTGAGAAACTGTTTTGTCCGTTCTTCTTTCGGATGGGCAAACAATTCTTTGGCTTCGCCTTGCTCGACAATCACACCCTTGTCGAAAAACACCACGCGGTTGGCCACGTCGCGGGCAAAGCCCATTTCGTGGGTCACGATGACCATGGTGCGCTTCTCCTCGGCGAGGCTGCGGATGGTCGCCAGCACTTCCCCCACCAGCTCCGGATCGAGTGCCGAGGTGGGTTCGTCGAACAGAATCACTTCCGGTTCCATCGCCAGCGCACGGGCAATCGCCACACGCTGTTGCTGTCCACCGGAAAGGCGTCGCGGGTACGCGTCTTCCTTGCCTGCCAGGCCAACCCTGGCCAGCAGCTTTTTACCCAGGGCAACGGCTTCGGCGTGCGCGATCTTCTTGACGATGATCGGGCCTTCGATGACGTTTTCCAGGGCGGTTCGATGCGGGAACAGGTTGAAGTTCTGGAACACGAAGCCGACGTGCTGACGCAAGCGCCGCACCAGGCTCTGCTGCTGGTTCAATGGGCGGCTGCCATCGATCTCGATGTCACCGACCTTGATCCGGCCGCTGGAGGGTTCTTCGAGAAAATTCAGGCAACGCAGGAACGTGGTTTTCCCCGAGCCGCTCGGCCCAATGATTGCCACTACCTCGCCTTCCTTCACTTCCAGATCAATGCCGTTAAGCACTACTTGACCCTTGAACTGCTTTGTCAGTTTTTCCACGACAATCATGGGGTCAGGACTCCTGGTCGTGCCGATTGACCCGCTCTTCCAACTTGTTCTGCAGGTGCGAGAGCACCGTGGCCAGAACCCAGTAGATCAGCGCGGCGGCAAGATACATGGTGAAAATTTCGAAAGTCCGGGCGGTAATCAGCTGCGCCTGACGGAACAGTTCCGGCACCTGAATGGTGGCGGCCAGCGCCGTGTCCTTGACCAGCGAGATGAAGCTGTTGCCCAGCGGCGGCAATGCCGTGCGCATCGCTTGCGGCAGGATGGCCCGGCGCAATGTCTGCGCGCGGGTCATGCCGATACTCGCGGCGGCTTCCCACTGGCCACGCTCGATGGAGCTGATCGCGGCACGCAGGATTTCGCAGGCGTACGCGGCCATGTTCAGCGAGAAGCCGATCAGGGCCGCCGGCAGCGGATCAAGTTCGATACCCAGTTGCGGCAAGCCGTAATAGATCACGAACAGTTGCACCAGCAACGGCGTGCCGCGAAAGAACGACACGTAGATGCGGGCCAGCCAGCTCACCAGTTTGAAGCGCGACAGGCGCATCAACGCCAGGCCGAACCCCATCACCAGGCCGAAAAACATCCCGCCCAGGCTGAGGATTACCGTGTAGTACGCGCCCTTCAGCAGGAAGGGCGCGGAGTCCAGCGCAAGTTGGAAAGCTTCTCCCATTATTTGGTGACGTCAGCGCTGAAGTATTTTTCCGAAAGCTTTTTCAGCGTACCGTCGGCACGCAGCTTGTCGATGGCCTTGTTCACTGCTGCCAGCAACTCAGGCTCGCCTTTGCGCAGGGCAATACCGGCTTCCTGACGGGAGAACGCTTCGCCGGCGGCGGAAGTGTCCTTGGCCTTCTTGGCGTATTCCAGTGCGGCGAGGCGGTCGATCAGGATGGCGTCGGTGCGGCCGTTACGCAGGTCTGCGAATTTGCTCGGATCATCTTCGTAGGTGCGCACGTCAGCGGTCGGCACGTTGGCTTTAACCCACTGCTCGTAGTTGGTGCCCAGGCCTACGCCGACTTTCTTGCCAGCCAGGTCGGCGGCAGACTTGATGTTCAGCTCGGCAGCTTTTTTGGTCAGCACCAGCGCCTGAATCCCGGAAACGGTGTACGGCTCGGAGAAGTCATACTTCTTCTTGCGCTCTTCGGAGATGGTCACCTGGTTGACCACTGCGTCCAGACGCTTGGATTCCAGCGCCGCGAGGATGCCGTCCCATTTGGTCGGTTGCAGTTTGACCTTCACGCCCAGCTCTTTGGCCAGGGCTTCGGAGAACTCGACTTCGAAGCCGGTCAGTTTGCCGTCGGCGTCAACGAAGCTGAACGGTGGGTAAGTACCTTCCAGGCCGACGTTGATCACGCCAGCGTCCTTGATTTTTTGCAGTTGCTCACCGGCAACCGCTTGCCCCAGCAGACCGGCGCTCAGCGCCAGGCCCAGCGAACCCACCAGCAGATTTCGACGTAGTGCGGAAAAATTCATGACAAGCCCCTGTGATTTCTTATGAAGACGCTTTTAGGAATGTTGGCAAAATCGGGATTTGGACGACTGCGATATCCTGCCCTAAAGCAGCGTATGCGTCTCGCTGCAAATTCGCCTGCGGCGTGACTATATGATGGTGTTTATAGATAGGAAAATAATAAATATTACGTTTGTTATTCTTTAAAGGAATATGTATCGGTTAGACCGCTATCGCCGACAAGCCGGCTCCTACAGGGTTTGTGTCGGACGTAAAACCGCGGACGACACTGATCCTGTAGGAGCCAGCTTGCTGGCGATAGAGCGCAAAGCGCTCTTAAAAAGCCGAATCGTAGGCAAACAACGCCGGTGCCCCACCGGTGTGCAGGAAAATGATCGGCCCCTCATCAAAACGCTGACGCCCAATCCCGTCCAGCAACCCCGCCATCGCCTTGCCGGTATACACCGGGTCCAGCAACAAACCTTCCTGGCTCGCAACCAGCTTTACCGCCGACAACGTCCCGGCATTCGGCTCGCCATAGCGCGGGCCGAAATATTCGTCCCACAACTCAACCTTGAAACTCGCTGGCAGGCTGACGCCCAACAGCGCTGCGGTGCGCTCGGCGAGGCCTTGAACCTTCGGCCGCTGATCTTCTTCGCTGCGCGAAACCGTCACGCCAATCACTGGCAAATCCGGCAGTGCTTCGCTCAACGCGAGCGCCAGGCCGCTGTGGGTCCCGGCGCTGCCCGATGCCAGCACCACGGCGGCGAAGGTCAGGCCGGTGTCCTTGATCTGTTCGGCCAATTCCAGCCCGGCGCGCACATAACCCAGGGCGCCCAACGCATTGGAGCCTCCAATCGGCACCAGATACGGCTTTTTGCCGTTGCTGCGCAGGCGTGCGGCCAATGCTTCCAGTTGCTCGTCAGCGTTGTCGAGGTTGTCCACCAACTCGACCTTGGCATCGAACAGGTCAAGCAGCAGCCGATTGCCGTTGCCGACATAGTTGGCGTCTTCGGTGCCCAAAGGATTTTCCAGCAACGCTACGCATCCCAGACCCAGTTTGGCGGCGAGGGCGGCGGTCTGGCGCACGTGGTTGGATTGCAGCGCGCCGGCGGTGATCAGCGTGTCCGCGCCCTGGGCCAGCGCATCGGCTCCCAGGTATTCGAGTTTGCGCAGCTTGTTGCCGCCCATCGCCAGCGGCGTCAGGTCATCGCGTTTGACGTACACGTCGCGGCCCAGCCAGGCTGACAGGCGTTCGAGTTTTTCCAGAGGGGTCGGGTGGCCGAGCAGATCGAGGCGGTCAAAACGGGCGAGCTGTTGTTTGATCATGGGTCCGTACTGGCGGTGGGAGATGTCAGGACTATAGGCACGCCCAAATGCATGGGCAACCGGCAAGATTACTTATAGCCAAAAGTGCTGAGCACAGCACAATCAGTTCTTAATTCGGTTTCCAGACCTTGCCGTAAAGTAATCGCCGTCAGTGCGGCCAGACAGTCCGGCCGCCCGTGTGGAGTTTTTTACCGTGAGCGAGCGTTCCAGCCATTGGCAATTGCAGACCATCGTCAGCCAACTGCGCACGGCGCGTGACGAGTGGCGTGCACAAAACGGCCGCGCCAGCGGCGAGCAGGGTGGCCGCGAGTTGCCTTCCCGAGCGGCCATGGCGGAGATTCTTGAAGCGTTGTGCGGGGCGTTGTTCCCGATGCGCCTGGGGCCGGTGGACTTGCGTGAAGAGAGTGAAGACTTTTACGTCGGTCACACGCTGGATGTCGCGTTGAATGCGTTGCTGGGACAGGCACGGCTCGAACTGCGTTACGCCGCCCGCCACAGTGCCTCGGCCGACACTGAAGTCGAAGCCAAAACGATCCAGATCATCCAGGACTTCGCACTCGCCCTGCCGGGCCTGCGCAGCCTGTTGGACACCGATGTGCTGGCGGCCTATCACGGTGACCCTGCGGCCCGCAGCGTCGATGAAGTGCTGCTGTGCTATCCGGGGATTCTGGCGGTGATTCACCATCGCCTCGCGCACCATTTGTACCGTGCCGGGCTGCCGCTGCTGGCGCGGATCAGCGCAGAAATCGCGCACTCGGCGACCGGTATCGACATTCACCCGGGCGCGCAGATTGGCCGCAGCTTTTTCATCGATCACGGGACGGGCGTGGTGATCGGCGAGACCGCGATCATCGGCGAGCGTGTGCGGATTTATCAGGCCGTGACCCTGGGCGCCAAACGCTTCCCGGCGGATGAAGACGGCCAGTTGCAGAAGGGCCATCCGCGGCATCCGATTGTTGAAGACGATGTGGTGATTTATGCCGGCGCGACCATTCTGGGGCGGATCACCATCGGCAAGGGTTCGACCATTGGCGGCAATGTCTGGCTGACCCGCAGTGTGCCGGCAGGGGCCAACCTGACGCAGGCGAATTTGCAGCATGATGATGGGACGCAGAAGTAAGGCCCGGGATCTCTAGCAATAATTCTGGCGCCATCGCCGGCAAGCCGGCTCCTACAAAGTTTGTGCCGTACTCGGGATTACCGTTCGACATAAAACCCTGTAGGAGCCGGCTTGCCGGCGATCGGTTTCAAGCCGATCCGAGATAACGGCATCCACCCATTTCCCCACTGAACACCCCCCCAAACCCCACGTCATACCCATCCTTGACCTAGCGTACGAACACGACCGCCGAGCCCTGCGATTAGTCCTTAGCCCCCTATCCATGTTTAACTTGAACGTTCATTCAAGTTAAACCGTCGGTTTGCTGCCCGCTCACAACAGGAGGCTTGCCCTTGCCGAGTCCGTTATTGATTGCCCGGTTTCACCCCCTGGAGGTGCACCTTTCATGAGTGCATCGTCCACCCCCGCCAGCGGCCAGATCCGCATGAATCCGCCGGTGTTTTACTTCGCGGCGACGTTTATTTTTCTGTTCGGCATCGTCGTTATCGCCATGCCTGAACAAGCCGGCGCCTGGTTGTTGCAAGCGCAAAACTGGGCGGCCAATACGCTCGGCTGGTATTACATGCTCGCGATGACGCTGTATCTGGTCTTCGTGGTGGTCACCGCCTTGTCCGGCTACGGCAAGATCAAGCTCGGTGCCGACCACGACGAGCCCGAATTCAGTTACCTGTCCTGGGCCGGCATGCTGTTCGCTGCCGGGATCAGCATCACGCTGTTCTTCTTTTGCGTGTCTGAACCACTGACCCATCTGTTGCAACCGCCGCAAGGCGAGGCCGGCACAGCGGACGCGGCGCGCCAGGCGATGCAGATTCTGTTTCTGCACTGGGGCCTGCACGGCTGGGGCGTGTTTGCCTTCGTCGGCATGGCGCTGGCCTACTTCGCTTACCGCCATAACCTGCCGTTGGCCTTGCGTTCGGCGCTGTACCCGCTGATCGGCAAACGCATCAACGGCCCGATCGGTTATGCGGTGGATGGCTTCGGCATCATCGCCACAGTGTTCGGCCTCGGTGCCGACATGGGCTTCGGCGTGTTGCACCTCAACTCGGGCCTGGATTACCTGTTCGGCATCGCTCACACCCAGTGGATTCAGGTCGGCCTGATCACGCTGATGATGGGCGCGGCGATCATCGTCGCGGTGGCCGGCGTCGATAAAGGCGTGCGGGTGATGTCCGACATCAACATGCTGCTGGCCTGTGCGCTGCTGCTGTTCGTGTTGTTCGCCGGCCCTACGCAGCACCTGCTCAACACCTTGATCCAGAACCTCGGCGACTACCTCGGCGCCTTGCCGATGAAAAGTTTCGACCTCTACGCCTACGACAAACCCAGCGACTGGCTGGGCGGCTGGACGGTGTTCTACTGGGCGTGGTGGATCGCGTGGTCGCCATTCGTGGGTCTGTTCATCGCGCGGATTTCCCGTGGCCGCACCATTCGCGAATTCGTCTTCGGTGTGCTGTTGATCCCGCTCGGTTTCACCCTGGCGTGGATGTCGATTTTCGGCAACAGCGCCATCGACCAGGTGCTTAACCACGGCATGAGCGCGCTCGGCATGTCGGCCATCGACAACCCATCGATGACGTTGTACCTGCTGCTGGAAACCTACCCGTGGAGCAAAACCGTGATTGCGGTCACGGTTTTCATCAGCTTCGTGTTCTTCGTC
This sequence comes from Pseudomonas sp. BF-R-01, assembly GCF_019946615.1. Classification (NCBI taxonomy): domain Bacteria; kingdom Pseudomonadati; phylum Pseudomonadota; class Gammaproteobacteria; order Pseudomonadales; family Pseudomonadaceae; genus Pseudomonas; species Pseudomonas sp. BF-R-01. The sequence goes on along the minus strand of NZ_JAGYFX010000020.1, from coordinate 60,645 downwards.
ACCTCGGCCGATTCCGGCACCGTGGTGCTGTCGACACTCTCGGCCAAGGGCGGTAACCCGGATGAAGACGGGCCGAAATGGCTGCGGGTGTTCTGGGGCGCGATGACCGCGCTGGTCACCAGTGCGCTGCTGTTTTCGGGCAGCATCGATGCGCTGAAGTCAGCGGTGGTGCTGACTTCGTTGCCGTTCTCGATGATCTTGCTACTGATGATGTGGGGCCTGCACAAAGCGTTTTACCTGGAGTCGCAGAAGCAGATCGCGCAGCTGCATTCCCTGGCGCCGGTGTCCGGATCGCGGCGCGGCGGTTGGCGTCAGCGTTTGAGTCAGGCGGTGCATTTCCCGTCGCGGGATGAGGTCTATCGCTTCCTCGACACGACGGTGCGCCCGGCGATTGAAGAGGTGTCGGCGGTGTTCGTCGAGAAGGGTTTGAACGTGATCACTCAACCCGATCCGGCAAACGACAGCGTCAGCCTGGAAATCGGTCACGGCGAGCAGCATCCGTTCATCTATCAGGTGCAGATGCGTGGCTACTTCACGCCGTCATTCGCCCGTGGCGGCATGGGTCCCAAGCAACTCAACAATCGCCGTTATTATCGGGCCGAAGTGCACCTGAGCGAGGGCAGTCAGGACTACGATCTGGTGGGTTACACCAAGGACCAGGTCATCAACGACATCCTCGATCAGTACGAGCGGCACCTGCAGTTTTTGCATCTGGTGCGTTGAACTCAGGCCTCGCTGCTCATCACCATGAACAACACCAGCGCCGCCACCGGGATGCTGAACACGATGCTGCCGACCACCAGCTCCGTGGTCACGGACTGGCCGGCGGTGACCACGCCGATGGCGCCGTTGATCATCGTCAGGGCCAGCCACAACACGATGAAGCTGTAGGTCAGCGTCTGGCGGCTGAAGCCGATGTTCTCGCCGATGAACAGCATCAGCGCCAGGAGGACCAGGCCGAAGGTGATGATGATCGTGGTGTGCATGGTGAAGTCCTCGCGACGACTTTCAGAGTTCTCTACTTAGAGTGTGGTCGAGTGAGTAGTGTCCTGCTCCGCGAAACAGGATGTACAGCGATAGACACGCCATTAACACCGGGTATTCGATGCCACGGTCGATCCAGGGCCAGGTCGGTCCGAGAATACTGGCGATCGTCAGCATCTGGATACCCATCATCGCCGCCAGCAGGCGTGTTCCCAGTCCCAGAATCAGTAGCAATCCGCCGACGCCTTCCAGCAACGCCACCAACAGTCCAATCAGGCCTGGCATGGGCAGGTGGAGGACGTTTTGGATCAGGTTGATTGACGCGGCCATCGGGTCGGCCATTGAACCGTGCGACTGACCCAGCAGTTTGGGCAGGCCGTGGGTCACCATGATGACCCCGTACGTGGCGCGTAACAGCGCATAAAAAACGGGTTCACCGAGGCGGTAAAGTGGCGCAAGGGCCGGAATAAGCAACGTTGGGTTCTGGCGCATGGGGAGCTCCGAGGCACGGATCATCAATGAACGTTCCCACGCAGAGCATGAGAGTGTTCAGTGTCAGGGCAGGCGTTAGTGAAGCACCGGTTTCAACAGGTCTTCCAGACCGATACGGCGGAACATCTCTGCACGTACCCGATCGGCCATGGCGTTGACGATTTCCGCGCCATCCTGAGACGGGTCGATGTGTCGCCGGAACGGGCGAGTGCCAAAGGGCATGCCAACAATCTCGACGATGGCATTGGCCACCTCGACAACATCCGCGTCAGCCGGTTCCAGCGCGGCCAGACCCTTGAGTGCCAGCTCCGGGACACCGGCGTACGGGCCTTCATTGTATTCAGCGGCGCGGGCCTGATCGGCAGGCGAGCCGGAGTGCATGAAGTGGTTGGTGCCCTTGGTGAAGGCGCCCGGTACGATAATCGAGGTTTCCACGCCCCACCGCGCCAACTCACTGGCGTAGGACACCGCCAGCGAATCCATCGCTGCCTTGGCCGCAAAGTACGGCGCCAGATACGGCGGAGTACCGCCGCGAGCACTGCTGGAAGACACCCACAACACCAGACCCTGGCCCTGCTTGCGCAGTTGTGGCAGCGCTGCGCGGTTGACCCGCTGAGTGCTCAGCACGTTGATGTCGTAGAGCTGGGCGAACTGCTCGGGAGTAAAGGCCTCGGCGGGCCCGAACGACATGTGTCCGGCGTTGTGAATGATCACGTCCAGTCGACCGCAGTCTTCGACAATTTTCGCGACGCCGGCCTCGACCGATTCGCTCGACGCGACGTCCAGTTCGACGCTGCGCAGGTCAACCCGATGCTGGTCGGCGTAGCGCTGCACTTCGGTCACTTGGGGCGCGTTGCGTCCCAGGGTTTCACGCATGCTGGCGTAGACGGTGTGGCCGGCGTCGGCGAGCGCGCGGGCAGTCAGTGCGCCAAAACCGCTGGAGGCACCGGTAATCAGAATGACGGATTTCATGGTGTTGATCTCTGTGCAGTAAGGGTGATTTCAGGTGCGATGGGGAAGACGTTGTTGCGCGACATGGGACAACCAGCCAGCGACGGAACCGAGGGCCCCGGCACTGCCCAGTTCGGCGAAGCTTTCCAGAGAGGGTTCCAGGTGCGAAGCGAACCAGGTGATCAGGCCGAGGAAGTAAGCGACGACGTTATTCACCGTCCGGGTGGCCCGCAGCGACACCACGACCATTGCCACGACAAACACCACGACCGGCAGGGCAAACAGGCCGAGGCTGGGCGCCAGCGCTCCGATGCTCAGCGCCGCGCCCATGCCGAAGGCAATGCCCATCAGCACGCAGCCGAGGTTCACCAGGCCGTCGCGCAAGGTCAGGCCGCGGCTGAAGAACGCTACCCAACCGACAAACATTGCCCAGACCGGTAAGGTCAACAACAGGCTGGAACCTGCGGCCAGTGCGGCGGTGGCTGCCGCCACTGCGGTGAACAGCGTAAACATCAGTTTCGATTGCCCAGTGTGGGCGGTGTTGACTGGATGACTCATGACTTTCTTCTCCTTGACCGGATGAGGCGGCTCAGACGAGGCCGCCGTTGACGCGCAGGATTTGCCCGTTGACCCATGCCGAATCAGGGCCGACGAGAAAGGAAACAACGCGGGAGATGTCTTCCGGCTGAGCCAGGCGCTCCAGCGGCGGCATCTTGGCGAAGGTCTGGATTTGCTCTTCACTCTTGCCGTGCAAAAACAAATCGGTCGCCACCGGGCCAGGGGCGACGGCGTTGACGGTGATGTTGCGACCGCGCATTTCCTTGGCGAACACCTGAGTCAGGGACTCCACCGCGGCTTTGCTGGCGATGTACACGGCGTAGCCCGGCAGGTTCATGCCGACGGTGCTGCTGGAGAAATTGACGATCCGGCCGCCGCTGTTCAAACGGGGCGCCGCTTCACGCAACGTATTGAAAGTGCCGCGAGCGTGGATGTTGAAGTTCTGCTCGAACAGTTCGTCCGTGTGCTGCGCCAGCGGCATCACTTTGAGAATGCCGGCGTTGTTGATCAGCACATCGACTTTGCCCAGTTGTGTTTCGGTTTCGTCGAACATCCGGCGTACATCGTCGGCATTGGCCACGTCAGCCTTGATCGCTATGGCTTGATGGCCGGCCTGACGCAGTTCAACGACCAGCTTTGAGGCTTCTGTGGCGCTGCTGGCGTAGTTGATGGCGACGGCGAAACCTTCGCTGGCCAGTTGTTTGGCGATCACGGCGCCGATGCCGCGGGAGGCGCCGGTCACGATGGCAACTTTCGAAATTTGAGTAGTCATGGCGGTGAATCCTTTGTAGGTGTCCGTTTGGGGTGAAGCCAGACTCACATGTTTACTCAGGCTGATAAATGCACGAGAGTTGCCTTGACTGTTCAATAATCGCCAACAATCAAAGGTCGGGAACGCCATGGATCAAGTCAAAGCGATGAAGGTGTTCGTGCGGATCTACGAGCGCAGCAGCTTCACCCTGGCCGCCGAAGACCTGAACCTGCCACGGGCAACCCTGACCCACACGCTGAACCAGTTCGAAGCGTGGCTCGGTACGCGTTTACTGGAGCGCAGCACGCGTAAGGTGCGTCCTACGCTGGACGGCGAGGCGTACTACTTGCGTTGTGTGCAATTGCTGGCGGAACTGGAAGAAGCTGAACTGGCTTTTCGCAGCGTCGCGCCGAAGGGGCGATTGCGGGTGGATTTGCACGGCACGCTGGCCAAGAGTTTTGTCATCCCCGCCTTGCCGCAATTCATGGAGCGCTATCCGGACATCGAACTATCCATCAGCGAGGCCGACCGCTTTGTCGACCTGATCGCCGAAGGCGTTGACTGTGTGCTGCGGGCCGGCACCCTCGGCGACTCGGCGCTGATCGGCAAACGTGTCGCCAACCTGCGCCAGATCACCTGCGCCAGCCCGGCTTACCTGCGCAAATTCGGCGAGCCAAAATCCCTCGAGGACCTGAAACATCATCGCGCGGTGAACTACGTCTCGCGCACCACGGCGAAGTTGTTCCCGTTCGAATTCATGGTCGATGGCGAGTTGCAGGAAGTCGCCATCGAGGGCGCGATCTCGGTGTTCGGCGCAGAAATCTACGCCGCCTCGGCCATTGCCGGACTGGGCTTGATCCAGTGCCCGCATTACCGAATGGAAACGCAGATCGCCCAGGGCCTGGTGCAGGAAGTCCTGATCGACACGCCGCCGCCACCGATGCCGGTTTCAGTGTTGTATCCGCACAACCGACACATGTCGCCACGGGTTCGGGTGTTTGTGGATTGGTTGGGGGAGGTGTTTGCCGGGGCGCGTTAGCCCCTCGAATCGAAAATATGTGAAACGTTTCAGCATTTCCTCAAGTCCGAGGTTTATCGACGTTTGTCTGGGCGTATGCTGGGCAACTTGCGAAGCAGTCGATACCAACTTCAAGACAGACAAGAGAGGATTCGATGACCTACACCGCTGCCGAAAACCGCTACGACTCCATCCCTTACCGCCGCGTCGGTCGCAGCGGTCTGGTGTTGCCGGCGTTGTCCCTGGGCCTGTGGCACAACTTCGGCGACAGCACGCCGATCGACACCCAGCGCTCGTTGCTGCGCACGGCGTTCGATCTGGGGATCAACCACTTCGACCTCGCCAATAACTATGGTCCGCCGTACGGCAGCGCCGAGATCAACTTCGGGCGTTTGCTGCGTGAAGATTTCAAGCAGTATCGCGACGAGCTGATCATCTCGAGCAAGGCGGGTTGGGACATGTGGCCCGGTCCTTATGGGCAGGGCGGTGGTTCGCGCAAGTACGTGCTGGCCAGCCTTGATCAGAGCCTGCAGCGTCTGGGCCTGGAATACGTGGATATTTTCTACTCCCACCGTTTCGACCCGGACACGCCGCTGGAAGAAACCGCCAGCGCACTGGCCACGGCGGTGCAGCAGGGCAAGGCGTTGTACATCGGCATCTCGTCGTATTCCGGGGTGAAAACCCGTGAGATGGCGGCGCTGTTGCAAGAGTGGAAAGTGCCGTTGCTGATTCACCAGCCGGCCTACAACCTGCTCAATCGCTGGGTGGAAAAGGATCTGCTGGATGTCACCGACGAGCTGGGCACCGGCGTGATTGCGTTCACGCCGTTGGCGCAGGGCCTGTTGACCGACAAATACCTCAACGGCATTCCGAAGGATGCGCGGGTCAATCGTCCGGGCGGCGGTTCGTTGCAGTCCTCGCACCTGTCGGAGGCCAACATCGCCCATGTGCGTGGGCTCAATGAGATTGCCAAGCGTCGCGGCCAGAGCCTGGCGCAACTGGCGTTGGCCTGGACGCTGCGCGACCCTCGGGTGACTTCGGCGCTGATCGGTGCGAGCCGGCCGGAGCAGATTATCGAGAACGTCGGGGCGTTGAAGAATCTGAGCTTCAGTGCGCAAGAGTTGGCGGAGATTGACCGGTTTGCCCAAGAGGGCGGGATCAATCTTTGGGAGAAGCCTTCGACGGCTGAGTAAGTGTTTGGCGCCAGAGTCTCTGGCGCCTTTTAGACCGCTATCGCCGGCAAGCCGGTCTCGCTCCCACAGTGGTTGGGGGTTGACCACAAAATGTGTGGCCGGCCGATCACTCTGTGGGAGCGAGCCTGCTCGCGATGGGGCCAGTACAGACAACAAAAAAATCAGGATTTACCGAAAAAACGGCACATCCCCCAACACCGTAGCCCGCTGCATCACTCGCCGTGCCGGCCGGTAGTCATCCACCGCGTAATGCTGCGTCACGCGGTTGTCCCAGAACGCGATGTCGTCCTGCTGCCAGCGCCAGCGAATGGTGAATTCCGGCCGCGTGGAATGGGCGAACAGAAACTTCAGAATCGCCTCGCTCTCCGTCTCCGACAGTTCATTGATTTTCGACGTAAACCCTTCACTGACGAACAACGAACGGCGCCCGCTCACCGGGTGCGTACGAATGACCGGGTGCGACAGCGGTGGATTCTTGCGGCGAGCCTCTTCCCACTGAGTCAATGCTTCAGGCGTGTTGCCATAGCGTTCCAACGGAAACGAACGGGTGAAATCGTGCGTCGCCGTCAGCCCTTCCAGCAGACTTTTCATCGGCGCGGACAGCGCCTCATAAGCCGCAATGCCGCTGGCCCACAACGTGTCGCCGCCAAACTCCGGCAACAGTTTTGCGCTGAGCACCGCGCCCATCGCCGGAGTCGGCAGGAAGGTCACGTCGGTGTGCCAGATCGCGTTGTCGCGCACGTCGGTGACGGCGGTGTCGAGGATCAGCACTTCCGGCTGTTCCGGCACATTCGGGTAGATCGGGTGAATGTGCAGGTCGCCGAAGTTGGCGGCGAAACGCGCCTGTTGCTGCGGCGTGATCGGCTGGTCGCGAAAGAACAAAACCTGATGCTTGAGCAGTGCCTGCTCGATGGCATCGCGCTGTTCCAGGTTCAATGGCTGACTGATGTCGATGCCGCTGATTTGCGCGCCGAGGGCGGAGCTGAGGGGGACGATTGTCAGGTTGCTCATGGTGGTTCTCTACTGAATTCGGGGTACCGACTGTGAGCGAGACCGGCTTGCCGGCGAAAGCGGTGTGTCAGTTACAGCAATTTCGCATGGCACACCGCATCGCGAGCAGGCTCGCTCCCACATGGGAAATTGTTAGTGAGCCTGGCCGTGCCACGGCACCAGTTTGCGTTGCAGCGCACGCAAGCCCATCTCCATGGCGAAGGCGATCAGCGCAATCACCAGAATCCCCAGCACCACCACATCGGTGACCAGGAACTGTGCGGCCGACTGCACCATGAAGCCCAGGCCGCTGGTGGCGGCGATCAGTTCGGCGGCGACCAGCGTTGACCAGCCCACGCCCAGACCGATGCGCACGCCCGTCAAAATGTCCGGCAACGCACTCGGCAAAATCACATGGCGAATCAACTGCGCCCGGGTCGCGCCCAAAGACTGTGCTGCGCGCAATTTGGCCGGGTCGACGGTGCGCACGCCAGTCGCGGTGGCGATGGCGATCGGGGCGAAAATCGCCAGGTAAATCAGCAGGACTTTCGACAATTCACCAATGCCGCACCAGATGACAATCAACGGCAGATAGGCCAGCGGTGGAATCGGGCGGTAGAACTCGATCAGCGGATCGAGAATGCCGCGCGCAATACGGTTGTGACCGATGGCGATGCCGACCGGCACGGCGGTCAGCACGGCAAAACCAAGGCCCAGGCCGATGCGGCTGAGGCTCGCGCCCAAGTGCTGCCACAACGTCGAATCCATGTAGCCGGTGGTTACCAGCAGCCAGCCTTTTTGCAGCACGGCGGACGGTGGCGGCAGGAACAGCGGTTCGATCATTCCTGTGGCGGTAACGGCCCACCACAGGGCAACCAACGCGACCAGAGTCAGCACGCTGATCCAGCGAGTACTGAGGCTTCGCCGAACAGGAATCACCGTCGAACCCGGTTTCACCGTCACGGCCGGAATTTCATAGCTGCTCATGCGCGCTCCTGCCGCGTGGCGGCGCTGCGTTGGGAGAACACTTTGGCGAGTACGTGTTCGCGGGTTTCGATAAAGCGCGGGTCGGATTTGATCGCCCGTGCGGACTCGCCGGCGGCGTAACGCTGACCGAAATCCAGGCTCAGGCGCTCGACGATTTGCCCGGGGTTTGGCGCCAGCAGAATCAGGTCCGTGGCGAGAAACACCGCTTCTTCAATATCGTGGGTAATCAGGAATACGGGTTTGGCAGTGCGCTGCCAGACTTGCAGCAGCAGCTCCTGCATCTGTTCGCGGGTGAAGGCGTCGAGGGCGCCGAAAGGTTCGTCCATCAGCAATACGCGAGGGTCGGCGGCGAGCGCACGGGCCAGGCCGACACGCTGTTTCTGGCCACCGGACAGTTGCCAGATCCGCCGATTTTCGAAACCGGAAAGGTCCACCAGTGCGAGCATTTCCCGAGCGCGGATTTCACGTTTGTCCCGGGAGACACCGGCCAGTTCCAGACCGAAACCGACGTTGGCCAACACGTCTTGCCAAGGCAGCAGCGCGTCGTCCTGAAACACCACGCCGCGTTCGGCGCTCGGGCCTTTGACCGGCACGCCATCGAGGGTAATGCGCCCGGCGCTGGGCTCGACGAAACCGGCAATCAGGTTCAACAGCGAAGTCTTGCCACTGCCGGACGGGCCGAGGGCCACCAGCAATTGCTGGGGCCCAAGGCTCAAGGAAATATCCGCCAATACCGGTTCCGGGCTGCCGGGGTACTGTGCGCTGATGCGCTCCAGCTGTAGCAAGGCCATCGCAATTAACTCCCGATCAGTTGGTGATGAACTTGGCGCTGACGTACGGCGCGTAGTCCGGCAGCACGGCCTCGACCTTGCCTTGCTCCTTGAGGAACACGGCGGTGTCGGTGATGGCTTTGGTGGTCGGCGCGCCGAGGGTGATCACCTGGTCAGCCGCCAGCGGGTAGACGTTGCCTTGCAGCAGCAGCGGAATGTCGCTGGCCTTGGCACCGGACAGCTTCACCAGCTTGTCGACGTTGGATTGATTGGCGAGCCAGGCTTTAGGGTCTTTGCGGTAATCGGCGTAGGCGTCGAGGGTGACTTTGGCGAACGCGGTGACGATTTCCGGGTGCTTCTCGGCGAAGTCTTTACGCACGATCCAGGCATCGAACGTTGGTGCGCCGAACTTGGCCAGTTCGCCGGAGGTGATCAGCACTTTGCCGTTTTCCTTGGCCACACCGAGCGCTGGGTCCCACACGTAGGTGGCGTCGATGTCACCGCGTTTCCATGCGGCGATGATGGCTGGCGGGGCGAGGTTGAGCACGGTGACTTTCGAAGGGTCGATGTTCCAGTGCTTCAACGCGGCGAGCAGGCTGTAGTGGCCGGTGGAAACGAACGGCACGGCGATTTTCTTGCCGATCAGGTCTTGCGGCGTCTTGATCCCGGAGCCGTCGCGGGCAACCAAGGCTTCAGCGGCACCGATCTGGGTGGCGATGAGGAAGGTTTCAACCGGGACTTTGCGGGTGATTGCAGCCGTCAGAGGGCTGGAACCGAGGTAGCCGATCTGCACGTCGCCGGAAGCGATGGCGGCGATGATGTCGGCACCGTTGTCGAATTTGCGCCAGTCGATCTTGGCGTTGGTGGCTTTTTCGTAGGCGCCGTCGGCCTGGGCGACTTTCGCCGGGTCCACGGTGGTCTGGTAAGCGACCGTCACGTCAGCCGCCTGGGCAAAGAAACTCGCCGCAGCCAAAGACGCGGCCGCCAGGAGGCGAAGAGGGAAATGCAGTTTCATTGGGAAGCTCCTTTTCAGGCGGACCGAGAGTCGGCGTGAAAAAGAGACTAAATGATATAAGAATCCGAAAATAAATAACTTTTTCGAATGAGCTTATGAGCGGAATATTCTAAGTGCTCCCTTGTAGGAGCCGGCTTGCTGGCGATGAGGCCCTTGGCCTTGCGGTGAATTTCAGGCCGCCATCGCCGGCAAGCCGGCTCCTACAGGGTATTGCGTTGGGCGCGCGATTTTTGGCGATCCCGCATCTGTGTAGGAGCCAGCTTGCTGGCGATGAGGCTCTTGAGGCTTGCGGTGAATTTCAGGCCGCCATCGCTGGCAAGCCAGCTCCTACAGGGTTATGTGTGAGACACATGATTTTTGTAGGAGCCAGCTTGCTGGCGATCAAGGTCCGCAGGACCGTCAACGATCAGTTACTGATCGCCAGAATGCTCGCCTGATACGAGCCGACAAACACATCGAAATCGCCGACTTCGTTCTGCTCCAGCTCCACTTGCTCCGCCAGCGAGGAGCGTGCGCGCTCTTCAAACGTTGCCTGGTCTTCGATGCTCAAAGGCTCGCTACGGAAATATTCCGCATGGGCCTGGCTCTGGCGCAGGGAGAACTGGCTGAAGCTTTCCTTGTGTTCGGCCATCGCGGCCAGCACTTGGGCCGATGGCGTCAGGGACGAATCCTTGACCTTGGCCAGTTGCGCGTCCAATGCCTTGCTGTGCGCATCGCCGCCATGGCTCTGATCCAGCAACGCCGCCAGTGGCGCAATCTTCTCCAGCAACTCGCCGGCCCATTCCTTCAGGTCAACCGGTTGACCGTCGCGTTGCAGTTGCAGGCCCGGACGGCGACCTTCCTTGACCACGCTGAGGAAGTTCGATGTTGCGTTGCCACACGAATTACTGGTTAACAGCGGGCTGTCGTTCAGCGCGCAATACAGCAGGAACGCATCGAGGAACCGCGACTCGGTCAGGTCGATACCCATCGGCAGGAACGGGTTGATGTCCAGGCAACGCACTTCGACGTACTGAATGCCACGGGCCACCAGCGCCTGGATCGGCCGCTCGCCGGTGTAGGTCACGCGTTTCGGGCGGATGTTGGAGTAGTACTCGTTTTCGATCTGCAGGATGTTGGTGTTGAGCTGAACCCACTCACCGTCCTGATGCGTGCCGATTTCGACATACGGCGCATACGGTGTGGCCACCGCTTTGCGCAGGCTGTCGGTGTAGCTCGCCAGATCGTTGTAGCACGGCGTCAGGCCGGCCTGGGCGTTGCTCTGATAACCCAGATCGCTCATGCGCAGGCTGGTGGCGTACGGCAGGTACAAGGTGTCCGGGTCCAGCTGTTCCAACTGATGCGTGCGACCGCGCAGGAAACCGGCGTCCAGCGCTGGCGAAGCACCGAACAGGTACATCAGCAGCCAGCTGTAGCGGCGGAAATTACGGATCAGCGCAATGTAGGCCGACGACTGATAGTCGCGGTCAGTGCCGACAAAGCCTTCCGCCTGCTTGAGCAGCGGCCAGAGCTTCTCCGGCAGGGAGAAGTTGTAGTGAATCCCGGCGATGCACTGCATGGTCTTGCCGTAGCGCAGGGCCAGACCCTTGCGGTAGACATACTTGAGCTTGCCGATGTTGGAGGTGCCGTAATAGGCGATCGGGATATCTTCCTCGGCCGGCAACGGGCACGGCATCGATGGACTCCACAGGTACTCGTTGCCGAGCTTGCTGTAGGCAAAACGGTGAATCCTGTCCAGGCTCGCCAGGGTGTCGGCCGGGTCGGGCAGGGCGGGCGTGATGAACTCCAGCAGCGACTCGGAATAGTCGGTGGTGATTTGTTCGTTGGTCAGCGCGGAACCCAATTCTTCCGGGTGCGGCGTTTGCGCCAGGCGACCTTCGCCGGTCACGCGCAGGCATTCACGTTCGATGCCGTGAAGGCACTGTTCGAGCAGAGAGAGGTTAGCGCGCTCGCCGAGCAGAGCCAGGCGGCGGTTGAGAAGTTCGCTCAAGTTGGATTCCTTCACGCGTCAGTCGCCCCAATATGGGGGTGGGCAGGACGGTCTACAAGGGTGAAGTTGAAACTGGCGTTTTCGCCTGGTTTTTGCAACCGCGCAAGCCAAGCCGGTCTCGCTCCCACAGGTTTCGTTGCGCTGAAATTAACTCAAAATGATGGCATTCATCTACAGGACAGCGAACGTGCCTTGTGCTTTTGCGACGAGTTTGTCGCCCTGCATCACGTCGGCTTCGACCACCAGCGTGCGGCGGCCCGGGTGGATCACCCGCGCCGTGCACATCACCTCACCGTCGGAAACGGCGCGGATGTAGTTGATCTTGCACTCGATGGTCGCGCTCTGCTGGTCAAAGCCGTGGGTGCTGGAACAGGCCAGCCCCATGGCAATGTCCACCAGGCTGAACAAGGCCCCGCCGTGCAGCTTGCCGCCGCGATTGCGCAGTTCGGGTTCCAGCGCCAGGGCGACTTGCGCCACCCCGGTTTCCAGGCTGTGCAAGCGACAGCCCAGCAGCTTGAAAAACGCGCTTTCGGTCAGCCCGGCCGGGATTTCCATCAGCGTTTCTTCAACTGCTTGGCGTTAGCGAACAACGAAGCCATGGCGTTGTTGGACGGGGCCGCTGCCGTGGTTTCCTTGCGCGGTGCAGTGTTCTGGGACTGGCGCGGTGCCGACCCCGGACGCGCACCACGGGCACCGTCGATTTTCTCGCCCGGGGTGTCGCTCATGCGCATCGACAGGCCGACGCGTTTGCGCGGGATATCGACTTCCATGACCTTCACTTTCACCACGTCGCCGGCCTTCACCGCTTCGCGCGGATCCTTGATGAACTTCTCCGAAAGCGCAGAGATGTGCACCAAACCGTCCTGATGCACGCCGATATCGACGAATGCACCGAAGTTGGTCACGTTGGTCACGACGCCTTCGAGGATCATGCCCAGTTGCAGGTCCTTGAGGTCTTCGACGCCTTCCTGGAACTCGGCGGTCTTGAACTCCGGACGCGGGTCGCGGCCAGGTTTTTCCAGCTCTTGCAGGATGTCGGTGACCGTCGGCAGACCGAAGGTTTCGTCGGTGTACTTCTTCGGATCAAGACGCTTGAGGAAGCTCGCGTCGCCGATCAGCGAGCGAATATCCCGATCGGTTTCAGCAGCGATGCGTTGCACCAGCGGATAGGCTTCCGGGTGAACCGCAGACGAATCCAGCGGGTTGTCGCCGTTCATCACGCGTAGGAACCCGGCCGCCTGTTCGAAGGTTTTTTCACCCAGACGCGCCACTTTCTTCAACGCTGCGCGAGTTTTGAACGCACCGTGCTCGTCACGGTGGCTGACGATGTTCTGCGCCAGGGTGGCGTTGAGGCCGGAGATACGGGCCAGCAGCGCCACGGAAGCGGTGTTCACGTCGACGCCGACGGCGTTCACGCAGTCCTCGACCACAGCGTCCAGGCCGCGCGCCAGTTTCAGCTGCGACACATCGTGCTGGTACTGGCCGACACCGATGGATTTCGGATCGATTTTAACCAGCTCGGCCAGCGGATCCTGCAAGCGACGGGCGATGGACACCGCGCCACGGATCGACACGTCGAGGTCCGGGAATTCCTTCGAAGCCAGTTCCGACGCCGAGTAAACCGATGCACCGGCCTCGGAGACCATGACTTTGGTCATCTTCATGGCTGGGTATTTTTTGATCAGTTCAGCAGCCAGCTTGTCGGTTTCGCGGCTGGCGGTGCCGTTGCCGATGGCGATCAGGTCCACCGAGTGTTTGGCGCACAGGGCCGCGAGAATCGCCAGGGTCTGGTCCCACTTGTTGTGCGGCACGTGCGGGTAAACCGTGGCGTGATCCAGCAGCTTGCCAGTGGCATCGACCACGGCGACCTTGCAACCGGTGCGCAGGCCCGGGTCGAGGCCCAGGGTGGCACGCGGGCCGGCCGGAGCAGACAGCAGCAGGTCGTGCAGGTTGTGTGCGAACACGTTGATCGCTTCGGTTTCCGCGCCATCGCGCAGCTCGCCCAGCAAGTCGGTTTCGAGGTGGGTGTAGAGCTTGACCTTCCAGGTCCAGCGCACCACTTCGCCCAGCCATTTGTCGGCGGCGCGGTTCTGGTTCTGGATGCCGAACTGCTGACCGATCATGCCTTCGCACGGGTGCATGGTGCCCGGCAGTTCGTCGCCGACTTTCAGCGCGGAGCTGAGAATGCCTTCGTTGCGGCCACGGAAAATCGCCAGCGCGCGGTGCGACGGCATGCTTTTCAGCGGTTCGTCGTGTTCGAAATAGTCGCGGAACTTGGCGCCTTCCTCTTCCTTGCCGGCGATCACGCGGGCACTGAGGGTGGCTTCTTGCTTCAAGTAGTTGCGCAGCTTGTCCAGCAGGCCAGCGTCTTCGGCGAAGCGCTCCATGAGGATGTACTTGGCTCCTTCGAGGGCCGCCTTCACATCGGCCACGCCTTTTTCGGCGTTGATGAAGCGTGCGGCTTCGGTGTCCGGGGCCAGCGAGGGATCGTTGAACAGACCGTCGGCCAGCTCGCCGAGGCCGGCTTCCAGGGCGATCTGGCCCTTGGTGCGGCGCTTTTGCTTGTACGGCAGGTACAAGTCTTCGAGGCGGGTCTTGGTGTCGGCGAGCTTGATGTCGCGTTCAAGTTGCGGGGTCAGCTTGCCTTGCTCTTCGATGCTGGCGAGGATGCTGATGCGCCGTTCGTCGAGTTCTCGCAGGTAGCGCAGACGCTCTTCCAGATGACGCAACTGGATGTCATCGAGGCTGCCGGTCACTTCTTTCCGGTAACGGGCGATGAAGGGAACGGTAGAGCCTTCATCGAGTAGCGCGACGGCCGCTTCGACCTGTTGTGGGCGTACGCCGAGTTCCTCGGCGATGCGGCTGTTGATGCTGTCCATAAAACCACCTGACAAATTGTGAAAGCAGGCTCGCGGGCGCGGGGATAAAGGCTCGGCGAGTCTGGTTGAGCGGCCTGGCCTGCGCCGCTACCTGGATCAACAGGCATCCCGTTGACCCGTGAAATCGAACAATTACTGCCGTGGCGATGAAAATAAAAAGCCGCCGCGACGGTAACGATCAGACGTTGCCTGACACAAAAGGCCGCGCATTATAACCAGCGTTCTGTCATTCGGGGGCATCACAGGCTGTAGGCACAATGCCCGGATTTCTGGCGGTGAAGGAAAAATCTGCTAACAATGCACACGGTGCGTATAACGGCAGCTACGCCATAATGCGCGCCGAGATCAAAGGAGCATCCAATGAGCAGCACTGCAAACATTGCTGAAGGCGAAAAAATTCTTATCGTTGACGACGATCCGGGGCTCAGCAGCCTGCTGGAACGCTTTTTCGTCAGCAAGGGCTACCGCGCCCGCGCCGTACCGAACACCGAACAAATGGATCGCCTGCTGGCGCGTGAAGTGTTCAACCTGGTCGTCCTCGACCTGATGCTGCCCGGCGAAGACGGTCTGACCGCCTGCCGCCGTCTGCGCGGCGCGAACAATCAGATTCCGATCATCATGCTCACCGCCAAGGGCGACGAGCTGAGCCGCATCAAGGGCCTGGAACTGGGCGCCGACGATTACCTGGCCAAGCCGTTCAACCCGGATGAGCTGATGGCTCGCGTCAAAGCGGTCCTGCGCCGTCAGTCGGCGCCGGTGCCGGGTGCGCCGGGCAGCGAAGACGAAAGCGTGACCTTCGGTGACTACGAACTGTCGCTGGCGACCCGCGAACTGAAACGCGGTGACGAAGTGCACATGCTCACCACCGGTGAGTTTGCGGTGCTCAAGGCATTGGTCATGAACGCGCGTCAGCCACTGACTCGCGACAAGCTGATGAACCTGGCCCGTGGCCGCGAGTGGGATGCCCTGGAGCGTTCCATCGACGTGCAGATCTCCCGTCTGCGCCGGATGATCGAGCCTGATCCGTCCAAGCCGCGTTACATCCAGACTGTCTGGGGCGTGGGCTACGTGTTCGTTCCGGATGGCGCCGCCACCAAGTGATCGGCGATTTGTAGGAGCGGGTCGTGCGGATGATGTTGTCCGCAGACTCGCGATCCGCAATATGCGAGCATCGCTCGCTCCTGCAAGTGTGTAGCGGTTATTCATGAAAACCCCGGTTTGGTTCCCCCAGAGTTTCTTCTCCCGCACCCTGTGGCTGGTGCTGATTGTCGTCCTGTTTTCCAAAGCGCTGACCCTGGTTTATCTGTTGATGAACGAAGACGTGCTGGTGGATCGTCAATACAGCCACGGCGTCGCCCTGACGCTGCGCGCCTATTGGGCGGCCGATGAAAACAATCGCGACAAGATTGCCGAAGCCGCGACCCTGATCCGGGTGGTGGGCACCGGCGTGCCGGAAGGCGAGCAACACTGGCCTTACAGCGAGATCTATCAGCGGCAGATGCAGGCCGAACTCGGCGCCGACACCGAGGTGCGATTACGCATGCACTCGCCGCCAGCGCTGTGGGTCCGGGCGCCGAGCCTGGGCGATGGCTGGCTGAAAGTACCGCTGTATCCGCATCCTTTGCGTGGCCAGAAAATCTGGAACGTGCTCGGCTGGTTCCTTGCCATTGGTTTGCTGTCCACCGCCTCGGCGTGGATCTTCGTCAGTCAGCTCAATCAACCCTTGAAGCGCCTGGTCTATGCCGCCCGCCAACTTGGCCAGGGTCGCAGCGTTCGTTTGCCGATCAGCGACACACCGAGCGAGATGACCGAGGTGTACCGCGCGTTCAACCAGATGGCCGAAGACGTCGAACAGGCTGGCCGCGAGCGCGAGCTGATGCTGGCCGGGGTGTCCCATGACCTGCGGACACCGCTGACTCGTTTGCGCTTGTCACTGGAACTGATGGGCGACCACAGCGACCTGACGGACGACATGGTCCGCGACATCGAGGACATGGACGCGATTCTCGACCAGTTCCTCGCGTTCATCCGCGATGGCCGCGATGAATCGGTGGAAGAGGTGGACTTGAGCGATCTGGTCCGCGAAGTCGCCGCGCCGTTTAACCAGAATGAAGAGAAAGTACGCTTGCGTCTGGAGCCGATTCAGCCGTTTCCGCTGCGTCGCGTGTCCATGAAACGGTTGCTGAACAACCTGATCGGCAATGCGCTGCATCACGCCGGCAGCGGTGTTGAGGTGGCGGCTTATGTGTCCGGGGATGTCAGCGCCCCGTATGTGGTGCTGAGCGTCATGGACCGTGGGGCGGGGATTGATCCGTCGGAGCTGGAGGCGATCTTCAACCCGTTTACCCGTGGGGATCGCGCTCGCGGTGGCAAAGGGACCGGGTTGGGTCTGGCGATCGTGAAGCGGATTGCTTCGATGCATGGCGGGAATGTTGAGCTGCGCAATCGTACTGGTGGCGGGCTGGAAGCGCGGGTGCGGTTGCCGTTGGGGTTGATGCTGCCTCGGGATGCGGTTTAACAACTGAGATCTTCAGTGGGGCTGATGGCCTCTTCGCGGGCAAGCCTCGCTCCTACATGGATTTATGATCACTGTAGGAGCGAGGCTTGCCCGCGAAGACGGCATCACTGCCGCCACTTATTCAGGATCAGCCCTTACCCTTGGTCCGAGTCATATTCGGCCCACCATTCTTCTCAAGATGCTCAATGATGATCCCCGCCACATTCTTCCCGGTGGTGGTTTCAATCCCCTCCAGCCCCGGCGACGAATTCACTTCCATCACCAACGGCCCGTGATTCGAACGCAGAATATCCACACCCGCCACCGCCAGTCCCATCACCTTCGCAGCGCGTAATGCAGTCATGCGTTCTTCCGGCGTGATCTTGATCAGGCTGGCGCTGCCACCGCGATGCAGGTTGGAACGAAACTCCCCAGGCTTGGCCTGACGCTTCATCGCTGCAATCACCTTGTCGCCGACCACGAAGCAGCGGATGTCCGCACCGCCGGCTTCCTTGATGTATTCCTGAACCATGATGTTCTGCTTGAGGCCCATGAACGCCTCGATCACCGATTCCGCCGCTGTCGCGGTTTCGCACAGCACCACGCCGATGCCCTGGGTGCCTTCCAGTACCTTGATCACCAGCGGCGCGCCGTTGACCATGTCGATCAGGTCGGGAATGTCATCCGGAGAGTGGGCAAACCCGGTGACCGGCAAACCGATCCCACGGCGCGAGAGCAATTGCAGCGAACGCAGTTTGTCCCGCGAGCGGGCAATGGCCACCGATTCGTTAAGCGGGAACACCCCCATCATTTCAAACTGACGCAGCACCGCGCAGCCATAGAACGTTACCGATGCACCGATCCTGGGGATCACCGCATCGAAACCTTCCAGCGGCTTGCCGCGGTAGTGGATCTGCGGTTTGTGGCTGGCAATGTTCATGTAGGCGCGCAGGGTGTCGATCACCACCATTTCATGGCCACGCTCGGTACCGGCTTCGACCAGACGACGAGTGGAATACAGACGCGGGTTCCGCGACAGCACAGCGATCTTCATGCAACACCTGTGGAGGAGGTAGATACCGGGAACACCGGCTTGTCTTGTACATATTTAATGCCCGGATTGACCACCAGTTGGCCATCGATCAGGGCTTTGGAACCGAGAAGCAGGCGATAACGCATGGACTTGCGGCAGGCGAGGGTGAACTCGACGGGCCAGACCCGATCACCGAGGGCCAGGGTGGTGCTGACCACGTAACGCTTCTGCGCCTGGCCGTTGGAGCTCTTGATGGATTTCATCGTCACCAGCGGTGCTTCACAGCGTCGGTGTCGCAACTGCACTACCGTGCCCAGGTGCGCGGTGAAGCGCACCCACTGTTCGCCGTCGCGCTCGAACGGCTCGATGTCAGTGGCATGCAGGCTGGAGGTGCTGGCACCGGTGTCGATTTTTGCCCGCAGGCCCGCAACTCCCAAACCCGGGAGCGCCACCCACTCGCGCAGACCGACAACGGTCAAATGGTCAAATGTCTTCAAAGGTACTCAACCGGTGGATACCGCCGGGGCCGCACGCGGCCGGATTCGCGGTATTCACGCAGAATAATGGTTAAAAGGCGACAGATATCTACAGCCCGGAATTCCACCCCTGCAAGCGAGGTGTGGCGTGCGCATTGTAGTACGGGTCGGTGGAAATCCTGGCACGACAGAAACGGTAGTACAGTTCACCAATATTTCAGAATGAGGAAATTCCATGGCACAAAAAAGCGAAGAGGACGACAAGGTCCGTCTCGATAAGTGGTTGTGGGCCGCGCGTTTTTATAAAACACGTGCCTTGGCGAAAGCGGCGATTGAAAGTGGCAAGGTGCATTGCCGGGGTGAGCGTTGCAAGCCGGGCAAAGAGCCGCGGATCGGCGACGAGTTTCAGATTCGCGCAGGGTTCGAAGAGCGCACGGTGGTGGTCCAGGCGTTATCGATCGTGCGCCGTGGTGCGCCGGAAGCTCAGACCTTGTACGCCGAAACCGAAGCCAGCATCGCCAAGCGCGAAGCGGCTGCGGCGATGCGCAAGGCGGGCTCGCTGGGCGTGAGCACTGACGGCAAACCAAGCAAGAAGCAGCGGCGGGATCTGTTTAAATTTCGTGGGAGCAGCAACGACGAGTGAGGCTGTTGCTTCTGCGTTGTCTGGGCTGACGCTATCGCTGGCAAGCCAGCTCCTACAGGAGATTGCGTTACGTTTGAACGACGCGGTCACTGTAGGAGCTGGCTTGCCGGCGATCGAGTGCGCAGCACTCGCCCTCCAACGAAAAAATCGGGCGCTACGCACCATATTTCTCCGACGACTAGCATCCCCAACCACCGCATCGAACGGTCGCAGACTTGCAATTACCCGAATGCGCAGCCATATCGGGTGAATCGCCAGCGGCGAATCGAGTGGATGGAAAGCCACTCGTCGAAAATCACACACAGCCTCTGACCTGTAGGCCATAACCAGAAGGCCAGCAGCGCCAGCGGCACAAAGTTGCACAGCGCTACCGGCAGACGTTCCACCTTGCTTGGAACAAAACCGGATTGTTCATAAAATGCCTCCCATGGCTGAACAGTGCGCACCAAAACGGTGCTGCAGAGGCGCAATTTTTCGTTTGTAACCTTTTATCATTTACTTCAGATACCCAGACCTATGACCGATCTACCGGATACCGACTACACCCAACGCTTCATCTTCGATGACAGCGACACCCGCGGCGAGCTGGTTTCGTTGGAGCGCAGCTACGCCGAGGTCCTTGCCAAACACTCGTATCCGGAGCCGGTCGCGCAACTGCTTGGCGAACTGATGGCCGCGGCATCGTTGCTGGTCGGCACCTTGAAGTTTGATGGTCTGCTGATTCTTCAGGCGCGGTCCGACGGCCCGATCCCGTTGCTGATGATCGAATGCTCCAGCGAACGTGACATCCGTGGTCTGGCCCGTTACGAGGCCGACCAGATCGCCCCTGACGCCACACTCGCCGACCTGATGCCCAACGGCGTATTGGCGCTGACCGTCGACCCGACCGTGGGCCAGCGTTATCAGGGCATCGTCGACCTGGATGGCGAAACCCTCTCGGAATGCTTCACTAACTACTTCGTGATGTCGCAACAGGTGGGCACACGTTTCTGGCTGTACGCCGATGGCCGTCGCGCCCGTGGCCTGTTGCTGCAGCAACTGCCCGCCGACCGCCTGAAAGACGAAGAAGAACGCGCCGCCAGCTGGCAGCACATCACCGCGCTGGGCAGTACCCTGACCGCCGATGAATTGCTCGGTCTGGACAACGAAACCGTGCTCCATCGCCTCTACCACGAAGAGCAGGTCCGGCTGTTCGATGTGCAGAAATTGCGCTTCCGTTGCAGTTGCTCGCGCGAACGTTCTGCCAATGCTCTGGTCAGTTTGGGTCTGGAAGATGCGCAGAGCCTGGTCGTCGAACACGGTGGCAACATCGAGGTCGACTGTCAGTTCTGCAATGAACGTTACCTGTTCGACGCCGCCGATATTGTTCAATTATTCGCCGGTGCGGGCGTCGACACGCCGTCAGATACCCGTCACTAAAACGGTTCAGCGCAGGTAAATTCACTGGAAAGTGCCGGAATAACGCCGTTACGACGGGAGGGCCCTACTTTTTTTGGGCGTTTCTGGCATAATCCGGCCCACTTTTTTCGCGGTAGTAGTGCACGACTTTCTACTACAAAACGTTTGGAGCACTCGGCCACTGGCCGACGGGGAACCTCATGACGCAAGCCAATAACGCCGTGTACACCGATCTGAGTGTTGATGATCTGGTTAAAGAAGCCCTGAATCGCGGTGAAGGCGAGCTTGCCGATACCGGCGCGCTGGTTGTTCGCACCGGTCACCGTACCGGTCGCTCGCCAGTCGATCGTTTCATCGTTGAAGAGCCGACCACCCAGGCCGCTATCGCCTGGGGCCCGATCAACCGCAAGTTCCCGGCCGACAAGTTCGATGCCCTGTGGGCTCGCGTCGAGGCGTTCAACAACGCGCAAGATCATTTCGTTTCCCACGTGCATGTAGGCGCGGCCGAAGATCACTACCTGGCCGTGAAGATGACCACCCAGACTGCCTGGCAGAACCTGTTCGGTCGTTGCCTGTTCATCAACCCGGCCCAGTACAACCCGGCGGGTCGTGCTGAGTGGCAAGTGCTCAACGTTGCCAACTTCGAATGCGTGCCAGAGCGTGACGGCACCAACTCCGACGGTTGCGTGATCATCAACTTCGCACAGAAGAAAGTGCTGATCGCCGGCATGCGTTACGCCGGTGAAATGAAGAAAGCCATGTTCTCGGTGCAGAACTTCCTGCTGCCTGCCGCTGACGTACTGCCGATGCACTGCGCCGCCAACATCGGCGAAGCGGGCGACGTGACCCTGTTCTTCGGCCTGTCCGGCACCGGTAAAACCACCCTGTCGGCCGACGAAAGCCGTTACCTGATCGGTGACGACGAACACGGCTGGGGCGAAGGCGTTGTCTTCAACATCGAAGGCGGTTGCTATGCCAAGTGCATCGACCTGTCCGAGAAGAACGAGCCGGTCATCTGGAAAGCCATCAAGCACGGCGCAGTCCTGGAAAACGTCGTGATCGACGACGCCAAGCACGCCGACTACGCCGATGTCAGCCTGACCCAGAACAGCCGCGCCGCCTACCCGCTGGAGCACGTTGCCAAGCGTTCCGAGAAGAACCTCGGTGGCGAGCCAAACGCTGTGATCTTCCTGACCTGCGACCTGACCGGCGTTCTGCCGCCAGTGTCGATCCTCAGCGAAGAACAAGCGGCCTACCACTTCCTGTCCGGCTACACCGCACTGGTGGGCTCGACCGAAATGGGTTCCGGCAGCGGCATCAAGTCGACCTTCTCCACCTGCTTCGGCGCACCGTTCTTCCCGCGTCCGGCCGGCGAATACGCAGAACTGCTGATCAAGCGCATCCGCGGCTTCGGCTCCAAGGTCTACCTGGTCAACACCGGCTGGACCGGCGGCGGCTACGGCGTCGGCAAACGCTTCAACATCCCGACCACTCGCGGCGTCATCGCAGCGATCCAGAGCGGCGCGTTGATCGGTGCTGAAACCGAACACCTCGACACCATCAACCTCGACGTGCCACTGGCCGTACCGGGCGTTGAAACTGGCCTGTTGAACCCACGTAACACCTGGGCTGACAAGGCTGCTTACGATGAAGCGGCTAAAGCACTGGCCGGGTTGTTTGTTGAGAACTTCAAGAAGTTCGAAGTGAGCGACGCGATCAAGGCTGCTGGGCCGAAGTTGTAAGATTGGTTTGATGTAATGAAAAAGCCGCCCTTTGGGGCGGCTTTTTTGTGGGTAACGCATTACCTGTAGGAGCCAGCTTACTGGCGATAAACCCAAGTGCGCCGCGTTTATCCAGACAGCACGCGTTATCGTTAACCACCATCGCCAGCAAGCTGGCTCCTACAGGTATTGGATTCCGTAAGGTGCCTTTTTTGTGGGGACGGCTCAGGTTTTCAGGTGCAAAACGAACGCGCCCACCAACACCAGAACCACGCCAAGCACCTGTAACTTTGCCAGCCTTTCCTTGAAGAATACGTATCCCAGAATCGCCGCGATTCCTCCGGACAGTGTGCTGATCACCGTTACCACCGAAACCGATCCTGCCACCGCGCCCCAGGCGAAAGAAGAAAACCCACCCAGGTTCATCAAGCTGGCGCCGGTCAGCGTCATGCAGTTTTTCAACGGTGGAATTTTCAGTCCGTCCTCGATCCTCAGGACGATAACCACCAGCACGATCAGACCAACCAGATAGGCGAGCCAAAGCATCGTTACCGGACCAAGGACCGGAAGCACAAAGTGGCCTTGCAGCCAGAAACTGGTGCCATAGAAAACCGCGGCCAGCAACGCATAGGCAATCGAGCTACTGGCTTGAGTGGTGTGTGGGATTTTCGAGTCGGAATGGATGCTGGAGAGAATCACCCCGATCACGCACAGAGCAATGCAAAGCAGCTGAATCAGGCTGATCTGCTCACCTCCGGCCCAAGACAGCAACGTCGTCACTACCCCGTAGGAAGTTACCAGCGGCGCAACGATGGACGCTTTGCCGAGGGCAAAGGCTTTGGACAACGCGAGGGCACCAGACACCGTCAGCACGGCGGCGACAATGCCGAACAGCCAGACAGTGAGTGACGCCGACATCGATTTGAGGATGAACGCGGGGAAGGCAATCAACAGCAGGCTCATGATGCTGAACCCCAGCGCCTGACCGAAATACACCGCGCGTTTGACGCCCACTGCGCGGGCATTCAACCCCACCAGAAAATCCGTGCCGCCCCACAGTAAGGCGGCGAGTAAACCCATCAGTACGTCCACGCTATGTCCTTATAGGTGTGTGCTGCGGACGTTAGAAGCCTTCCAGCGTCTGAGTGTCCCAGCGTCGGGCCTTGATGGCCTGGTAGAGCATGCCGATGGTAAGCGGGACTTTGTCGCCACGCCCCTTGGCCCTGCGTTTGAGGAAGACATCGTAGCCTTCGGGTTGGAAGTAGCGATAGGCGTCGTAATCGATGAGGTCGATGGCGAACTGTTCTTCCAGTGCTTCCATCAGGTTTTGAGCATCGGCACCGTCGCAGCCCAGGTCGAAGTTGATCGAGGTGGTGAGGCTGATGGTTTTGCGTTCGGGCAGGCCGAGTTCCTCGTGCAGCAGCTGCATGAGCAGGTGCATGGTGTGGTCGTCGGGGAAGTTGGAGGCGAGGTTCATTCGGGGGCGTCCGGTTGGGCTTGGGCGGATCTTATTTGTCGTCAGGTTTGCTGGGAAGGGCATGAGCAGATTGTGACGGATTGTCTTCCCGGTATTTGGCGAGCACTCCCTCTCGCGTAGGAAGTGGAGTGAGGATGTCCTCTGGCGACGTGTCGAATCCTGCGAGGCGCAGGCAAGCCAGCTCCCACAAGGGCGCGGCTTACCTGTTAGCGCTTAGCGTCAGGCAGGCGCTTTCCAGCCCAGCATGCGTTGTTGGGCGACTTTTAGCAGGTCGCAGCCGTCCTGGGTCAGGAGGTAGAGCGCGTGGGTGATGTGGGGGATGTCTTCTAGATCGCCTTGCTCAAAGGATTGGCAGTGCAGGGTTCGGAGCAATTCGCTGGAGGCTCGGATGCGCTGGAGGGCGGCTTCGAGGATGTCTTGCGGGTTGGCTTCTGTGTCGATGATCAGGGGTGGGGAATCGGTGAGGTTGGTTTGGAGTGGGCGGTAGCGATCGGTGAGCGGGTTCCAGGTATTTTTCATTTTATTCATCCTCAAATGCATCATGCAAAACCGCCATCATCGTGACCAAGCGATGGGAGGCGGACTGTGTTCGGGTTGGTCAACCGGTGAGGATATACGCATAACCCGGCACGCCCGAAGGCGTCCCAAACACAGCCACCATATAGGGTGCAGACACAGAGGTGCCGGCAGCATACAACGGAGGCTGATGCGTTATCCATTCGGGTGACCAAGCCCGAGTCGCTGATTTGCAGCGACGGTCCGACTATAGGTGCGAGCCACCGGTTGGCGATAGGCGATAAGGTGTCTTCTGTTGTAGGACCGGGATGAAGCTTTGATAGGGCGTTGCCTACGGAGTTATCCCCAGCCGAAATTTTTAGTCAGGTACACCGCGTTATCGTTCTTCGCGGGCGAGCCTCGCTCCTACAGAGGGGCTGGGGGCATTAGCCGGCGGTGAGTTTTGGGAGGCGTTGGCGGGCGATGTCGAGGAGTTCGTTGCCGTCCTGGGTCAGCAGGTAGAGGGCGTTGACGATGTTGGGGATGTCGCTTGCGTCTGCCTGTTTGAAGCACAGGCAATACAGGGTTTCGAGCAGGTCGCTGGCGGCGTGGATGCGTTGGCGGGCGGCGTCGAGGATTTCGTGTGGGTCGGCCTCGGTGTCGATGACCAGGACCGGGGTGTCGCTGTAGCTGCTTTTGAGGGGGCGGTAGCGATCTTGCATCGAGGGGCAGTCCTTTGGGAAGTCGGGCAGGCCGACACACTGTTTCAGCCGCGCCGAAAACTATGAAGGGGACGGCGGGCTGCGGCAATACAGCCGCAATCGACAGAGTGTGTAGGGGATTTACTGGTCTTCGGGCATTGGCCCTACGTGATTCCCGAGGTTTTTTTCACCGAAACCCCTACTGGTGAAATTTCCTACGTGTTTATCAGGCGCGACGCAGTAAACCTCTGTATGGTGCGCGCCAGAATCTGTAGGGCATTTCGAAAATGCCTGGTTAGGCACTTAAAGGGAATTAGGTATGCAGTGGCTACGTATGGCCTCGGTTTTGTTGTTGTGGGCGGGTGTTTGTCGTTTGACGGGCGCGGCCGACGCTGGCAGTTCGATGATGTTGGCCAACATGGCCCGCACCGGTTGGCCGGACGCCCTCACCACTCAGGCGAACATGGACACCGCGTCCCGTGCGGAGGTGTTGATGTTCGGCAAGGCGTTGCTGGCCAGCGAATCGCTGGACGAGCAGGGGCTGAAACAGCGTCTGGGCGTGCAGGCATTGAAGCTCAAGTCTGTGCGACAAGTGCGTGACGGGTTGTGGGATAGGTTGCTGACCACCTACCGCAACGCCAGTCAGAACTGCGACGGCGAACCGTTCTGCCCGCGTGTGCGAAGCGTCGCTGATTTGCGTCAGTTGGCGGCGGCGTTCACCGGCGAAATCAGCCCGGCCCATGCGGTGTGGGCGAGCAAGAGCCAGGTGTTTCATGAGCAGATGTTGAATGAGCAGCTGCGGGTGGCGGTGTTGGTGCCCTGAAGGGATCAACCATGATTTTTTGGTGAGGCCGCAGGCCTCATCGCTGGCAAGCCAGCTCCTACAAGGGGCAGGTGCGCCTATAAAATCGCTGTCCGCCGAAGCTCAACTGTAGGAGCTGGCTTGCCAGCGATGGCGATCTACCGGTCGCCATATTCCTCAACCCCCGCAATCCCCTCCGCGCCATCCGCTGTATCATCCCGTATCGTTTTTGCCCCCGACCTTTTCTCGACTCGCTGCGATCACCGGCTAGGCTTTGGGCTTCGCAGCGGTCAACGGAGTGACAGCTTATGCACAACACCCTGGAACAGGTTTTCGGTTATCCACAGTTTCGACCCGGCCAGGAGGCGGTGGTCAGCGCGGTGATGGCCGGGCGCTCGGCGGCGGCGATTTTCCCCACGGGTTCAGGCAAGTCCCTGTGTTACCAGATGTCGGCGGTGTTGCTGCCGCACCTGACGCTGGTGGTCTCGCCGCTGCTCGCGTTGATGCAGGATCAATTGGCGTTTCTGCAGCGCCATGGCATTTCGGCAGGCAGTATCGATTCGGCTCAAAGCCGCGATGACGCCGGTGACGTGATGGCCCGCGCCAAGTCCGGCGAATTGAAGATTCTGATGATTTCCGTGGAGCGCCTGAAGAACGAGCGCTTCCGCAATTTCTTGCAGCAAGTGCCTATCTCGCTGCTGGTGGTGGACGAGGCGCATTGCATCTCGGAGTGGGGTCATAACTTCCGCCCCGACTACCTCAAACTCCCGGATTACCAGCGTCAGTTCAACATTCCTCAAGCGCTGTTGCTGACTGCCACCGCGACCCCGAAAGTGATCGCCGACATGGAGGCGAAATTCGCCATTGCGCCGGAAGACGTGGTGACCACCGGTTTCTACCGGCCGAACCTCAACTTGTTGGTGGAACCGGTGCGTGGTCAGGACAAACGCCGACGCTTGGTCGAATGGATGAGCGAGCGTCCCAACCAGCCGAGCATCGTCTACGTCACGCTGCAGAAAACCGCTGAACACATCGCTGAGCACTTGGATCGCAACGGTATTCAGGCCGAGGCCTATCACGCCGGTTTACCCCACGAACAACGCGAAGCCATTCAGAAACGATTCATGGGTGGCCAGTCCAATTGCATCGTCGCCACCATCGCCTTCGGCATGGGCATCGACAAGAGCGACATCCGCAATGTGGTGCATTTCGACCTGCCCAAATCCATCGAAAACTACAGCCAGGAAATTGGTCGCGCCGGGCGTGACGGTCAGCCATCGGACTGCCTGGTACTGGCCAACCGCGACAGCCTCAACGTGCTGGAAAATTTCGTCTACGGCGACACGCCGGAACTGGAAGGCATCCGTCATGTGCTCGACGAATTGCAAGCCGCCGCACCCGAGGGGCATTGGGAGTTTCTGCTAGGGCCGTTGGCCGATCAGAGCAACATTCGCCAGTTGCCGCTCAAGACCTTGCTGGTGCAATTGGAGTTGCGCGGGATCATCGCCCCGCGTTACGCCTATTACGCTGAATATCGCTTCAAGTATTTGCTGGAGCCGGAAGACTTGCTCGCCCGCTTCGAGGGCGAGCGCAAGGATTTCGTCGCGGCCATCATCCAGACCTCCAGCCGCGCGCGGACCTGGGCGACGGTGAATTTCGATGCGCTGTACGAGCAGCATCAAGCCGAGCGCAATCGGGTGGTCAAGGCGTTGGATTACTTCCAGGAAAAGGGTTGGGTCGAGCTGGAAAGCAAGCAGATGACCGAGGTCTACAGCCTGCTGCAAACGGCATTCGACATTCAGGCGCTGAGTGCCGAACTGCATGATTGTTTCACCCGGCATGAACGCACCGAGATTGCGCGGATTCACGCCATGCTGGACCTGTTCGCCACTGACCACTGCCTGGGTAATCGCCTGGCCGAATACTTCGGTGACGAAAACTCGCCGCAGCAGTGCGGGCATTGTTCGGTGTGTCACGGGCATGTGGCGCGGCTGCCCGCACCGCCGGAGTTGCCGACGCTTGTGGATAAAAACTTCGAGGCGCTGTGTGGTGGATTTATCCACAGGCACGAGCAGCACACCGGCAGCATTCCTCCCGCTGAGCGGGTGACACGGTTTCTGTGCGGGATCAGTGTGCCGCTGTTTACCAAGCTCAAGGCACGGTCGATTCCGGGGTTTGCGGCGCTGGAAGAGTATCCGTATGGCGAAGTACGGACTTGGGTCGAGCAACACCTCTCAGGCTGAACCGTACCTGTGTAGGAGCCGGCTTGCTGGCGATGGCGGATTTACATTCAACATTGATTTTGACGGTGATGGCCTCATCGCGAGCAAGCTTGCTCCTACAGGGATGTCAGTGTCTGGCGGACGTGCATCCATCCGCTGAATGTCCCCCATCACAGGAATAAATTTCAAAAAAGCCGGGTGGCTGACTATGGTGGGGTCTGTCTTTGGATCGCCAACAAGAGAACAACCATGAGCCAGACACCGTTCAACATTCAGCGCGCTGCCGTCATCGGTGCGGGCACCATGGGCCGTGGCATTGTCATGTGCCTGGCCAATGCCGGGGTGCCGGTGCAGTGGGTCGATAACAATCCGCAGATGCTTGAGCAGGCACTGGCCAGCGTGGCTGAGACCTATGCGCACAACGTGCGGCAGGGAAGGATTGATCAGGCTGAAGCGGATGCGCGCATTGCACGGGTCACGGCGGCTGCCGATTACGCAGCGATCCGCGAGGTCGATCTGGTGATCGAGGCGGTTTACGAAAACCTCGAGCTCAAGCAGAGAATCTTCCGCGAGCTGGATGGCCTGCTCAAGCCCGAAGCCATATTGGCCAGCAACACGTCGGCGCTGGATATCGACGCCATTGCTGCCGCCACCCGCCGCCCGAAACAAGTCCTGGGCCTGCACTTCTTCAGCCCGGCGCACATCATGAAACTGCTGGAAATCGTTCGTGGCGCACAGACTTCACCGGCGGTGCTGGAAGCCGCGCTGGACCTGGGCAAGCGCATGGGCAAGGTCAGCGTGGTGTCGGGCAACTGCGAGGGTTTCATTGGCAACCGCATGCTCAAAACCTACGTGTTGGAAGCACGCAAGATGCTGCTTGAAGGCGCTTATCCCTATCAGGTGGATGCGGCGTTGCAGGGGTTCGGTTTCGCCATGGGGCCGTTCCGCATGTACGACGTGGTTGGTATCGACCTCGAATGGCGGGCTCGGGAGCTGGCGGGCAAGGGGCAGGATGCGCCGCAGGTTCAAGTGGATAACCGTCTGTGCGAACTGGGCCGTTTCGGGCAGAAGAGTGGCAACGGCTATTACCACTACGAAGCGGGCAGTCGCCAGGCTGAGCACGATGTGCAGGTGGATGCGCTGGTGCTGAAGGTCAGCGAAGGATTGGGTTTCCAGCGTCGCGAGATCGGGCCTGAGGAGATTCTGGAGCGCTGCTTGCTGGCACTGGTCAACGAGGGGGCGAAGATTCTTCAGGAAGGGATTGCGGCGTCGGCGCATGACATCGATCTGGTTTACCTCAACGGTTATGGTTTTCCGGCGGACAAGGGCGGGCCGATGGCCTGGGCGGATCAGCAGGGGTTGGTGGATATTCATCAGCGGCTACTGCAGCTGGAAACCAAACAGGGTGACCACTGGCAGCCGGCGCGGTTGATCGGGGAGTTGGCGGTGGTGGGCAAGGGGTTTGCTGATCGGTAAGTGGTGTATTGACCGTGGTGGCGCCATCGCTGGCAAGCCAGCTCCTACAAGGTCCTCGCTATCCTGTAGGAGCTGGCTTGCCAGCGATGATAGCGACACGGTCTACTGGCCATCCAACTTCAGGAACCGACGCTGATGCCCCAACGCACCGACTACCCGCACTTCCAGCCCATCACTACGCGCTGGCACGACAACGATGCCTACGGTCACGTCAACAACGTCACCTACTACAGTTTCTTCGACACGGCGGTGAACACCTACCTGATCGAAGTCGGCGGCCTGGATATTCATGACGGCGAAGTCGTGGGTTTTGTGGTGAGTTCGGCTTGCGATTATTTTGCTTCAATCGCTTTCCCCGACCGGATCGAGATCGGTTTGCGCGTGGGTAAGTTGGGCAACAGCTCGGTGCAATACGAATTGGCGGTGTTCAAGGTCGGTGAAGACGAAGCCTGCGCCGCGGGGCGTTTCGTGCATGTGTTTGTGGATCGGGTGTCGAATCAGCCCGTGGCGATTCCTGCCGGGTTGCGCGGTGCGCTGGAGCGATTGGCGGTTTGAGGGGCAAAAAAAATCGCAGCCCTTGGGCTGCGATTTTTTTGATCTACCGGTAAACGAGGCGATTCAAGCCTCAGTCGTGATAGCGATGTTTGTGCTTGCGGTGGCCATAAGCATGGCCGCGGCCCGGATGGTCATCCCGGTAATAGCGACGATCACCATGACCGCGATAGGAACGACGATCATCGTCATCATCATCGCTTTTGTTGCCCATGTAGTTACCCAGCGCGCCACCGGCGCCGCCGCCTGCTGCGGAGCCGATCAGGCTGCCGGTGGTGCCGCCCATGCTGCGGCCGACCACGTTACCGCCTGCTGCGCCCAACGCACCGCCAATGGCCGCTTCGCCACGGCTGCGTTTGTCTGCGCCGACTGCGCTACCACCCGCGCCGCCCAGGGCCGCGCCAATGGTTGAACCTGTGTTGCCGCCTAGCGATTGACCGACGACCGAGCCCAAAACCCCGCCCAATGCGCCGCCCACACCTGCTTCGGTGGTGCCTCCGGCAGAAGCGAAGCCACTGACCAGGCCAAGGGACAACAAGAGAATCGAGGAGAACTTCATTTGAGGAACCTCAAGGGGATGACGGCGCGATCCTGAGGCTGTGTCGTAAGGCTGACAATCGAAATCCGACGAGTAACACGACTTCAGCACATTTCTATAAGTTACTGTTTTTTAGCTGGAACTTAAGTGTTTTTCGCCGGTCTTTAGTTACTTCGGAATGGCCGTTTTTGTGAAAAAACGGCCTTTTTTGTGGGCGATTGGAAAGTAATCGGGCGGTGCGGATACAGGTGTAGTCGTGTCGGATGCCTTCGCGGGCAAGCCTCGCTCCTACAGGTTTTGCCGTGACCGTGAGATCACTACTGATCTGTAGGAGCGAGGCTTGCCCGCGAAGAGGCCAGACCTGCTGCCGCGTTACGCAGACTTCGCCAAAATCAACCCGATTTCACTCGCCGCTTCCAACCGGATCGCCACAAACTTCGACGTCGGCGTATGGCTGCCATCCCCAGTGCTCTCCAGCGGCACCAGCGGATTCACTTCCGGGTAGTACGCCGCCGCTTGCCCCGCAGGAATATCAAACGCCAGCAGTGTGAAGCCTTTCACCCGACGCTCACGACCATCGTCCCAGATCGAAACGATGTCAGCCTTCTGCCCCGGTTTGAACCCCAGTCGAATAATATCCGCCTCGTTCACAAACAACACATCACGCTGACCTTTCACGCCGCGATAACGGTCGTCGAGGCCATAAATGGTGGTGTTGTACTGATCGTGGGAACGCATCGACTGCATGATCAGGTCCGGCAACACGCCTGTGGAGCGCGTGCGCTCGTGCACCAGGTCCTTGGGCAGGACGTTCGCACGGAAATTCGCCCGGCCCGACGCGGTGTTCCAGCGACGGGAACCGGCACTGTTGCCGAGGTAGAAGCCGCCCGGATTCTTGATCTTCTCGTTGAAGTCCTTGAAGCCCGGAATCGTATCGGCAATCAGGTCACGGATGCGCGAGTAATCGGCCACCAGCCAGTTCCAGTCCACCGGTTTGCTGCCCAGGGTCGCGGCGGCGATACCGGCGATGATCGCAGGCTCGGAGCGCATCTGGTTCGACAGCGCCTGCAACTGGCCGTTGGAGGCGTGGACCATGCTGAACGAATCTTCCACGGTCACCGCTTGCGGGCCTTCGGTCTGGATATCGATGTCGGTGCGGCCCAGGCACGGCAGGATCAGTGCTTCCTTGCCGTGAGCCAAATGGCTGCGGTTGAGCTTGGTGCTGATCTGTACGGTCAGGTCGCAGTTGCTCAGAGCCTGGAAGGTGCGCGTGCTGTCCGGAGTGGCCTGGGCGAAGTTACCGCCCAGAGCGATGAACACTTTTGCACGACCTTCGGCCATGGCATGAATCGCCTCGACCACGTTGTGGCCGTTTTCGCGCGGCACTTTGAACTGGAAGCGACGTTCCAGGGAGTCGAGGAACGCCACCGGCGGACGCTCGTTGATGCCCATCGTGCGGTCGCCCTGCACGTTACTGTGGCCACGCACCGGGCACAGGCCGGCACCGGGGCGGCCAATGTTGCCACGCAGCAGCATCAGGTTGGCGATTTCCTGGATGGTCGCAACCGAATGGCGATGTTGGGTGATACCCATCGCCCAGCACATGATCACGTTCTTGCCTTTGGCATACATGCGCGCTGCTTGCTCGATTTCCACGAGCGTCAGGCCGGACTGCTCGACGATCTGCTCCCACGGCGTATCGTCGACGGTACCCAGGTACTCCAGCACGTTGACACTGTGTTCATTGAGGAAGTCGTGGTCGAACACGGCAGGCTCACCGGCTTTCTGCGCGTCGCGCTCCCATTGCAGCAGGAATTTCGCCATGCCGCGCAGTACCGCCATGTCGCCGCCCAAGGCCGGACGGAAATAGGCGGTGTTGGTCGGTTTGTCGCCGTTGGTGAGCATTTCGATCGGGTGTTGCGGGTGCTGGAAACGTTCCAGGCCGCGTTCTTTGAGCGGATTGATGCACACCACTTGCGCGCCACGCTTCACGGCTTCACGCAGCGGCTCGAGCATCCGTGGGTGGTTGGTGCCGGGGTTCTGGCCCCAGACGAAAATCGCGTCGGCGTGTTCGAAGTCGTCGAAGGTCACGGTGCCTTTACCGACGCCAACGCTCTGCGCCAACGCGACACCGCTGGCCTCGTGGCACATGTTCGAACAGTCGGGGAAATTATTGGTGCCATAGGCGCGCACGAACAACTGATAGAGAAACGCCGCTTCGTTGCTGGCACGTCCCGAGGTGTAGAACTCGGCTTGGTCCGGGCTCGACAAACCGCGCAGATGTTTGGCGATCAGGGTGAAGGCGTCATCCCAGCTGATCGGTTGGTAGCGATCGGTTTCGGCGTTGTAGCGCATCGGCTCGGTCAGGCGCCCCTGATATTCAAGCCAGTAATCGCTTTGTTCCAGCAGCGAGGTGACGCTGTGTTTGGCGAAGAATGCCGGGTTGACGGCCCGTTTGGTCGCTTCCCAGTTCACCGCTTTGGCGCCGTTCTCGCAGAACATCACCATGCCCTTTTCCGGCGAATCGCCCCAGGCACAACCCGGGCAGTCGAAGCCGCCATTTTGGTTGGTCTTGAGCATGATGCGCAGGTTTTTCAGCGCGTTGTCGCTGGTCAACCAGGCCTGGGCGACGCTGATCAGTGCGCCCCAGCCACCGGCTGGGCCCTTGTAGGGCTTGTAGCGGGGGACGGGTTTCTGGTCGGCTTGACGGTGTTGACTCACGCTTGATTCTCCAAAGCCGGGCTGTAGACCCGCGGCGCATTCTTCTGTGGCAGATGGATAAGGTTCAGGTTGTGACGACGGGCCCATTGCACGGCAAGGCCCGTGGGCGACGACAGGCTGACCAGGGTCTGGATGCCTGCGCGCAGTACTTTCTGGATCAATTCGAGGCTGCAACGACTGGTGACAATCGCCAGGCCGCCAGTGGTCGGGATCTTTTGCCGGATCAGCCCGCCAATCAGCTTGTCGAGTGCGTTGTGCCGGCCAATGTCCTCGCGGCCCAGCAGCAATTCGCCATGAGCGTTCATGAACACCGCCGCATGCACCGCGCCGCAATGCTGGCCGAGCGGCTGGAACGCGCCGATACGCTGGCGCAAACCGTCGAGCCATTCGGCGGGCGGCAATGGCGCACCGGGCAACACTTTGAGGTCCGGCAAGGCTTGTTCGACCGCTTCCACGCCACAGAGCCCGCAGCCGCTGGTGCCGGCCAGTTGCCGACGTTGCTGCTTGAGGTTCCAGAAGGCGCGGTTGGCGATGGTCACTTGCGCGTACTGCGCCGACCCTGAACCGCTCAGTTGCAGGTCATAAATGTCGGAGGCGTCTTCGATGATGCCGCTACCGAGGCTGAAGCCGACGATGAAGTCTTCCAGGTCCGTCGGCGTCACGAGCATCACTGCCTGACTGATACCGTTATAGGCAATCGCCAACGCAACTTCCTCGGCGAGCGCGGTGCTGGCCGATTCGGTGTATTGAAAATCGCTGTAACTGTACGTTTGGCTGGCGGCGGGCGCGGGCGTTTCGAGGGCTGGCGCCGCGCAAACAGGACGCTTGGCGTTCATGGGGGCATCACCGACGGTTTAGTCAGCTTTAAGCCTATGCGCGACAAGTTGTCGCGTCTAATCGCTATTACTGATCTGCCGATAGATGGCGTCGATCAAGAGCCTGCCATTGATTGTTGGTAGATCGCGAAACAGGCCTCCGCCAACGCCGAGCGCGGTGCGCTGCGCCGCATGATCAGCCCCAGCCGGCCGAGGGTCTGGGCGTTTTCGATCGGTTGCAGGCGCAGATGGTCTGTCAGGTTTTCCAGGCCGCCTTCGAGCGGCATCACGGCGCAACACAACCCGCCATGAACAGCTTGTAACAGTTGATGCACGGCATCGGTTTGCAACAACGGCTGCGGAGTAAGGCCGCGGCTGTGGAAATTGTGGTCGATGGACTGGCGGAAATGCATGCCGCTGGTGAGCATGCCCAGCGGCAGTTCGATCAGCGACTCCCAGCTCAGCGGCGCCTCGCCGAACGTGAAGAAGCGCTGGTCGTAGAGCAGGCCCATGCGGGTTTCGCTGAACGCCAGGGAATCGAAACGTTCGGCGTCCAGACGCTCCAGGTACGACACGCCAAGATCCAGGCGATTGTTCGCCAGTTGTTCGAGGATCTGCTCGGAGCTCAGCGCCGAGAGTTCGAAGCGCAGGTTCGGGTGTTCGCCGTGCAAGCGTTGCAGCAGCGGCAGCGGGTCGAAACTCGACAACGGCACCACGCCCAGACGCAACGTACCGACCAGGTTGCCGCGACAGGCGGCGGCTTCGGCCTGCAAGCCGTCGTAGGCCGCGAGCACCGTGCGCGCCCACGCCAGCACCCGCTCGCCCGGCGCGGTGAAGCCTTCGAAGCGCTGGCCACGGTTGACCAACGGTAACTCGAGTTCTTCTTCAAGGCTGCGCAAGCGCATGGACAGGGTCGGCTGAGTGACGTGACAACGTGCAGCGGCCTGACCGAAATGCCGGGTTTCGTCGAGGGCGATGAGGAATTTCAGCTGCTTGATGTCCATCTTCGCTCCAGGGCGCGGGAAGGTCGGGATTCTAGCGCCTGGGGGCAAGCGGCGTCATTGGTCGGGTAGGAACCGGGTGTTGCAACCTTGGTCTAGGCTTTTGCGTCTGGAACCAAAAACCAAGGAGAGTGCACCATGAGTATTTTTAGCTTTGTGAAGGAAGCAGGCGAAAAGCTTATCGATTTGCTGACGCCGGGTAACGCCAATGCCAGCGAGCAGTTGAAGGAACACATCAGCAAGGTCGGCCTGGGCAATCCGAATGTGCAGGCGACGGTAGAGGGCGACAAAGTCACGGTGACCGGTGAGGTGGCGAGCCAGGAAGAGAAAGAAAAAATCCTGCTGGCCGTGGGCAATATCGCCGGTGTCGGTAGCGTGGATGATCAGATTGCGGTGACCGGGCCTGCGGTCGTCGCCGCGAAATTTGTCACGGTTGTGAAGGGCGACACCCTTAGCGCGATTTCATTGCGCGTGTATGGCGATGCCAACAAGTATCAAAAAATCTTTGAGGCCAACAAGCCGATGCTCAAGGATGTGAACAAGATTTATCCGGGGCAGTCGTTGCGGATTCCTGAGTAAGGTTTAAGACCGCGTTATGGCCTTCGCGGGCAAGCCTCGCTCCTACAGGTTATCGCCTCGTTCACGAACGACGCCTAACCTGTAGGAGCGAGGCTTGCCCGCGAAAGGCGCGACTCGGTCTAAAGCCCCGCTATCAGCTCCCGATAATCAACCACCGCCGCAAACTCCGCCGTGTCCTTCGGCCCCTTGCGGCTGTCCGGCTCCTTCACCGCCAACAAATGCGCGACCCCAAAATCCCGCGCACTGCGCAGGATCGACAACGTATCGTCGATAAACAGGCTGCGCGCCGGATCAAAACCGATATCCGCCTGCAATGCCTGCCAGAATTGCGGATTCTCTTTGGGAAAACCGTAATCATGCGAGCTGATCAACCGCTCGAAATACGGCGCCAGTTCAATTCGTTCCAGTTTCAGTGACAGCGAATCCCGGTGTGCATTGGTGATCATCACCACCCGCTTGCCGGCCTGCTTGATCGCCTCCAGAAACGTATCCGCGTCCGGGCGCAACGCGATCAGGTGCGCGGTTTCAAGTTTCAGCTCGCGCACCGGCAGCTTCAGTTCGGCGCTCCAGAAATCCAGGCAATACCACTGCAACTGGCCGGCATGGCGTTCAAACAGCGGCTGCAATTCCATCTCGGCCATGGCCCGGCTCACCCCGTGCAATTCGGCGTAACGCTGGGGCAAGTGTTCCAGCCAGAAATGGTTGTCGAAGTGCAGGTCCAGCAGCGTGCCGTCCATATCGAGCAGAACGGTGTCGATGTCTCGCCAGGGCAGCAGGGACATAAAAAACTTCTCCAGCGGTAAAAGAGATATCCGAGGTCAACAATCAGGATAGGCCGGGTATAGTAACGCGTTCACGCCAAGGAGCTTTTCATGCGCCAGAAACCCACCATCCTCGCCCGCGAGATCGTCGCCACCAGCCGCTTGTTCTGCGTCGAAGAGCTGAAATTGCGCTTTTCCAATGGCGTGGAGCGCACCTATGAGCGACTGGTCGGCAAAGGCGCCGGGTATGGCGCGGTGATGATCGTGGCGATGCTCGACGCAGATCACGCGGTGCTGGTCGAGGAATATTGCGGCGGCACCGATGAATACGAGATGTCGCTGCCCAAAGGCTTGATCGAGCCGGGTGAAGACGTGCTGGCGGCGGCCGAGCGTGAGCTCAAGGAAGAAGCCGGGTATGGCGCGCGACAACTGGAACACCTGACCGAGCTGTCCTTGTCGCCGGGTTACATGAGCCAGAAGATTCAGGTGGTGCTGGCCACCGATCTGTACGAAGAACGGCTTGAAGGCGACGAGCCTGAACCGATGCGCGTGGACAAGATCAACCTGCGAGAGTTGTCGGCCCTGGCCCAGAACCCGAAATTCACCGAGGGCCGTGCCTTGGCGGCGCTGTACCTGACCCGAGATTTGCTGACCCAGCGCGGAGTGTTCCTGCCATGATTTTCCCTCATCCATTGATGGCGCCGGTGATTGAACTGGCATTGAAGGCTGGCGACGCGATCCTGCCGTTCTGGCGCACCGGCACGACCGTGACCGCCAAGGCCGACGATTCACCGGTCACCGCTGCCGACCTGGCCGCTCATCATCTGATTCTGGCCGGGCTGACCGCGCTGGACCCGAGCATCCCGGTGTTGTCTGAAGAAGACGCCAACATTCCGCAGAGCGTGCGTGCCGGCTGGCAGCGCTGGTGGCTGGTCGATCCGTTGGACGGCACCAAGGAGTTCATCTCCGGCAGCGAAGAATTTACCGTCAACATTGCGTTGATCGAGC
Organism: Pseudomonas sp. BF-R-01; assembly: GCF_019946615.1. NCBI lineage: Bacteria > Pseudomonadati > Pseudomonadota > Gammaproteobacteria > Pseudomonadales > Pseudomonadaceae > Pseudomonas > Pseudomonas sp. BF-R-01. The sequence goes on along the minus strand of NZ_JAGYFX010000020.1, from coordinate 23,151 downwards.
AGGGGCGCGTGGTGTTTGGCGTGGTGTCGATGCCGACCAATGGGCGTTTCTACGTCGGTGGTGCCGGTCTGGGCGCGTGGCGTGGTGATAAGGACGCCGAGCCGCTGCCGATTCAGGTTCGCACCGTGCCCGCCCCGGGCGAGGCCTTCACGGTCGTCGCCAGCCGTCGGCATTCGAGCCCTGAGCAAGAGCGCTTGCTCGCCGGGTTGAGCGACAGCTTGGGTGAGCTGCAACTGGCCAATATCGGCAGTTCGCTGAAGTTTTGTTTGTTGGCGGAAGGGGCGGCGGATTGTTACCCGCGTCTGGCGCCGACTTCGCAGTGGGATACGGCGGCGGCCCAGGGTGTGCTGGAAGGGGCGGGCGGTGAAGTGCTGGAGTTGAGTGGCGTGCCGTTCAGCTATCCGGCGCGGGAGTCTTTGCGGAACGCGTTTTTCCTGGCGCTGCCTGCAAAGGCTGCCTGGCGTGAAAAGTTGCTGGAACTGGCACGCGGCTAAGACCTTTCTTTGTGGGAGCGAGACCGGCTTGCCGGCGATGGCGGCGGGTCAGGCAACTACGATGTTGGCTGGACGGCCGCCATCGCGAGCAGGCTCGCTCCCACAGGTTTTGTGGCGTTCCGGTTTACCGGTGCAGGACGTACTGCCCGGCAAACCTCACGGCGTCTTCATCGCTATCGGCATTCACAATCCGCGAATGCAGCGTCAACCGCGCTCTTCCATAGCGCTGATACATCGCCAGAAACTTCTTCCACACCGCCGCACTCGGCGCCTGGCAAATCGCGGTCGCGTCCATGGTCACCGGCAGCGGATAGCTGATTTGCCCTTCGTGAATCACGATGTGCCCGTCTTCAATGCCTTCTTCGCGCAAACGCAAATGCAGCCAGCCCCAACCCGCCAGCACCGCGCCGCAGTACAGGCTGCCGCCGAACATGGTGCTCTTGTGATTGACGTTGGCTTCCAGCGGCAAGTGCAGGCGCAGTTGCTGGTCGTGCCAGTCGAGCACTTTGATGCCCATGGCTTGCGTCAGGGGAATGTCGCGGTGGAGGACTGATTCCAGGTGACGACTGTCGCGGTTCATGACGGGGCCTTTTGTTTGAAGAGGACGGTTTGACGGTCGATCAATCGAGTTCGTCGCTCGGGTGGTGGTCGGCGAAATTCAGTCCGTGCTTGCGCAGTTTGTCGTGCAAGGTTTTGCGCGGAATGCCGAGGGCTTCGGCGAGGCTGCGCACCGAGCTGTGAGAGCGCGCCAGTTCGGCGGCAATCAGTGTTTTCTCGAAGTTTTCCACCTGCTCGCTCAAGCCACCGCTGACCGCTTCAACCGTTGTGCCCGCCGTGCCATCCGGCGCGTTGTTGTCCAGCGCCAGTTCGAGGCCCAGGGCAAAACGCTCGGCGGCGTTTTGCAACTCCCGCACGTTGCCCGGCCAGGTGTGACGCAGCAGCAGCGCCCGTTGCCCCGGTTGCAGTTCGTGGGGTGGCAAGCCATGGCGAGCACTGGCTTCATCGGCGAAGTGCTGGAACAGCATCAGCGCATCTTCACCGCGTTCGCGCAGCGGCGGAATGCGCAGCGGGGCGACGTTCAGGCGGTAATACAAGTCGGCGCGGAAGCGGCCCTGGTCGGCGGCCTGGCGCAGGTCTTCCTTGGTCGCGGCGATGATGCGGATGTCCAGCGGGATCAACTGATTGCCGCCCAGACGCTCGACTACACGTTCTTGCAGCAAGCGCAGTAATTTCACCTGCACATCCAGGCTCATGCTTTCGATTTCATCGAGGAAAACCGTGCCGCCGCTGGCGAATTCGAACTTGCCGATACGGCGCTTCTGCGCACCGGTAAACGCGCCCGGCTCGTGACCGAACAACTCGCTTTCCACCACGGATTCGGCCAGAGCCCCGGCGTTGATCGCCACGAACGGGCCGTTACGCCGGTTCGACAAATCGTGCAGCGCCCGCGCCACGACTTCTTTGCCGGCGCCGGTTTCGCCGAGGATCAGCACATCGGCCTTGGTCGCCGCCAGTGCGCCGATCTGCTCGCGTAGACGCAGCATTGGTGCCGATTGCCCGACCAGTCTTGTGCTCAGTTCATTGCGGTCGCTGAGGGCCAGACGCAAGCTGCGGTTGTCCAGCACCAGTCGACGCAGGGCCAACGCGCGGCGCACGCTGTCGAGCAAGGCGTCGCTGGCGAAGGGTTTTTCCAGAAAGTCGTAAGCGCCAGCGCGCATGGCTTGCACCGCCAGCGGCACGTCACCGTGACCGGTGATCAGCAGCACCGGCAGTTCCGGGTCCTGGGCGTGCAGTTCAGTCAGCAGTTCGAGACCGTCCATGCCGGGCATGCGGATATCGCTGACCACCACGCCCGGCCAGTCGCGTTCCAGTTGCCCGGCCAGGCCCTTGGCTTCGGCCAGCGGCAGGATTTTCAGGCCGGCCAGATCCAGCGTCTGGCTCAGGGCCTGGCGCAGATGGGGATCATCGTCGATCAGCACGACCTGGATGCGGTTGTCGATGGTCATGCACTTCGGTCCTCGGACGGTTGCAGGCTCACGCCCGGTGCGCCTGCGCGCAGTTTCAGGGTAATCAGGGCGCCGCCTTCCTTGTGGTTGGCGAACGACAGTTCACCGCCGAAGGCGCGCATCAGGGTTTCGCAAATCGCCAGCCCCAGACCGAGCCCCTGGGTGCGGGTCTTGGTGGTGTAGAAGGGCTCGCTGGCGCGGCCAAGAGCTTCCATGCAAAAGCCGGGGCCGTTGTCGCGAATGTACAGATTGACGCCGTCGGCGGTGGATTGGGCACTCAACCAGAGTTTACGCGGCGGGCCTTTTTCCGTCAGCGCGTCCAGTGCGTTGGCCAGCAGGTTGCCGAGCACCTGGCGCAGACGGGTTTCCCCGGCCTCGACCCACAGCGTGGCGGCGGGCAAATCGCGGATCAGCTCGACTTCCATGCTCCGTCGACGCTTGGCCAACAGCGCCAGCGCGTCGTCGAGCGCCGGTTGCAACGCAACGCTTTCCGGCGCGTGGCGATCACGACGGGCAAAGGCGCGCAGGTGCGCGATGATCGAAGCCATGCGGCCGGTCAGTTCGCTGATCAGTTTGAGGTTGCCGCGCGCATCGTCGGTGCGCTGATGATCGAGCAGCACTTCGGCGTTTTCCGCGTAGCTGCGGATGGCGGCCAGCGGTTGATTCAGTTCATGGCTGATGCTTGCCGACATGGTCCCGAGCGCCGACAACTTGCCGGCCTGCACCAGGTCATCCTGGGCGCGTACCAGTTCCTGCTGGGCGTGTTCGCGCTCCAGCACTTCCTGTTTCAGTCGGCGGTTCAGGCCTTCGAGGTCGCTGGTTCGTTCAGCGACCCGGCCTTCCAGTTCGCGCCGGGCCTTGGCTTCGAAGGCGATCCGTTCGAGGTAGTGACGGCGCCGTTGCATCATCAGGCCGAGCAGCAGCATCAACACCAGCAGCGTCGCGCCGCCGATGGCGACCACCGTGCGCACCGGGCGATCAATCAAAGTGCGCGGTGCAAGAATGCTGACGCTCCAGCCGGTTTCGTCGATCTGCCGGGTCTGGGTCAGCCAGGCGTCAGGATTGAGATTCAACGGTTTCGGGTCGCGGGTCGGATAGGGTTGAATCGCGGTGATTGCCTCGCGCTCGCCCTCGCCCAGTGGCCGGGTCGCGCGGAATCGCCATTCTGGCCGCGAGGTGAGGATGACCACGCCGTTGTGGTCGGTGACCAGCAGTTGTTCCGGGGTTTTGCCCCAAAGGCTTTCGGTGTGGTCCAGGTCGACCTTGACCACCAACACGCCGAGGATTTTTTCGCCGTCACGCACGGCCGCCGCAAAGAAGTAACCGCGTTTGGCCGAGGTGGTGCCCAGCCCGAAAAACCGCCCGAGACGCCCGGCCATGGCTTCGCTGAAGTAGGGGCGAAACGAAAAATTCCGGCCGACGAAGCTGTCGTGTTTGTCCCAGTTGGACGCCGCAAGGGTCTTGCCGGTGGTGTCCATCAGGTACATGACTTCGGCACCGGTCTGCGCGCTGATGTTCTTCAGCAGGCGGTTGGCATTGCCTTGGGTCACACCGTCGTCGGGGGCCCCGAGCGTGGCGCGCAGGGCCGGCAGGTCGCCGAGGATCTGCGGCAGCACTTCATAGCGGTGCAGGGTGCCCAGCAGGTTGGCGACGTACAGGTCGAGGGTCTGCCGGTTCTGCCCGGCCAGTTCGCTGCGGTAATAACGCTCGGCCAGATGCTCCAGCGGCCACAGCAACGGCGCCAGGCACAGCGCCAGCAGGGCGAGGCTACGCCAACGGGGTCTGCGGGGGAGGGTCGGAGTCATGAGCATCAGGCGCCTGAGGGTACAGGCGCATTATGCCTAGGCTTGCCCGGCAAGACACTCGCGCAGCGCGGTTTGCCAGTCTGGCTGACTGACGCCCCATTCGCGGAGCAGGCGACTGCAATCGAGGCGCGAGTTCAACGGTCGGGCGGCAGGCGTCGGGTAATCGCTGGAAGGGATGGGCAACAGGTGCGCGCAAGGCTTGCCCTGTTTGCGCAGCGCTTCACCAATGGCCTGGGCGAAACCGAACCATGAGGTTTCACCTTGAGCGGTCAGGTGATAAGTGCCCCAGGCGCCCCGCTCACCGGCCTGCCAGCGCTCGATCAGGGCGAGGGTGCTGTTGGCGATCGTGCCGGCCCAGGTGGGCGCGCCGATCTGATCGGCAACGATGCGCAACTCGGGTTTTTCTTGCAGCAGACGCTGCATCGTCAGCAGGAAATTGCTGCCACTGGCCGAGTAGACCCAGCTGGTCCGCAGAATCAGATGCATGCCCCCCACCGCCGTGATGGCTTGTTCGCCAGCCAGTTTGCTCTGGCCGTAGACCCCCAGCGGCTTGGGCGCGTCGGCTTCGTTGTAAGGCTCGCCCTTGCTGCCATCGAACACATAATCGGTGGAGTAGTGAATCAGCGGGATGCCCAGCGCCAGTGCTTCTTCGGCCAGAATTCCCGGGCCCGTCGCGTTGATGGCGAACGCCAGCTCAGGTTCGCTTTCTGCCCGATCGACCGCCGTGTGAGCGGCGGCGTTGATGATCAGGTCGGGACGAACGCGCCGGACCTGCTGACGAATCTGCTCCGGTTGAGCCAGATCGAGTTGATCGCGCCCCAGCACCATGAGTTCATCAGCCGCGCTCAAGCGGCGCTGCAGTTCGCGGGCGACCTGGCCGTGCTGGCCAATGATGAGAATTCGCAAAGGGATTTTCATGGAAGCAGTTCAGATTCCTGCCAGTTTTTACCGTGTTGGTCCTTTTCTGACAGTTGAGGCGCTTCTTCCAGTTCCCAGTCGATGGCCAGTGTCGGATCGTCCCAGCGAATGCAGCGATCTGACGCCGGGTCGTAATAGTCGGTGGTTTTGTAGAGAAACTCGGCGTACTCGCTGAGTACCAGGAAGCCATGGGCGAAGCCTTCCGGTATCCACAACTGACGATTGTTCTGTGCGGACAAACGCACACTGGCCCAGCGTCCGAAGTTTGGCGAACTGCGGCGGACATCAAGGGCCACATCGAGTACTTCCCCCGCAGTCACCCGAACCAGCTTGCCCTGGGTGTGTTGCACCTGATAGTGCATGCCACGCAGCACGCCTTTTCGCGAACGCGAGTGGTTGTCTTGAACGAACGCTTTCTTGAGGCCGGTGGCGTTTTCAAACTCACGGACATTGAAGCTTTCATAGAAAAACCCACGTTCGTCACCAAAGACCTTCGGCTCGATAATCAGCACACCTGGTAACTGGGTGGGGGTGACTTTCATTACGCTTCTCCGGCAATCGTATAGAGATACTGGCCATAACCGGTCTTGCCGAAATACTTCGCTCGCTCAAGCAAGTGCTCGCGATCGATCCAGCCATTCATGTAGGCAATTTCTTCGAGACAGGCCACTTTCAGTCCCTGGCGGTGCTCGATGGTTTGCACGTATTGCGACGCTTCAAGCAGGCTGTCGTGAGTGCCGGTGTCGAGCCAGGCGAAACCGCGGGTAAAGCGCTCGACCTGAAGTTTGCCGCGTTGCAGATAGGCGTTGTTAACATCGGTGATTTCCAGCTCGCCGCGCGGTGACGGTTTGACGGCCTTGGCAATGCGGATAACGTCATTATCGTAGAAATACAGCCCGGTGACCGCATAGCTGGACTTTGGCTTGAGCGGTTTTTCTTCGATCGAGATGGCGCGGCCTTCTGCGTCGAAGTCGATCACGCCAAAGCGCTCCGGGTCCTTGACCCAATAGCCGAATACCGTCGCGCCGCTGGTTTGCTGCGCCGCTCTTTGCAACTGGCCACCGAAGTGCTGACCATGGAAGATGTTGTCACCGAGGATCAGGCACACCGGGTCGTCGCCGATGAATTCCTCACCAATCAGAAACGCCTGGGCCAGGCCATCCGGCGTAGGCTGTTCGGCGTAGCTGAAATGGACGCCGAACTGACTGCCGTCACCCAGCAGGTTGCGGTACTGCGGCAGATCCTGCGGGGTGGAAATCACCAGGATTTCCTTGATGCCAGCCAGCATCAACACCGAGATCGGGTAGTAGATCATCGGCTTGTCGTAGATCGGCAACAGCTGTTTGGAAACGCCTAGCGTGATCGGGTGCAGGCGCGTGCCCGACCCTCCAGCCAACACAATTCCTTTCATCATGCGAGTAACTCCTTGATATCGGTGGAGCCTAGTCGTTCACCCTGATAACTGCCATCTTGAACGCGGCGGCACCATTCCAGGTTTTCCAGATACCACTGAACGGTTTTGCGCAGACCGGTTTCGAAGGTTTCTTCCGGCACCCAACCCAGGTCGCGCTCGATTTTGCCGGCATCGATCGCGTAACGCAGATCGTGCCCGGGGCGGTCCTGGACGAAGGTGATCAAGTCGGCATATCGGGTAACACCGGCTGGTTTGACCGGGGCAAGTTCTTCGAGCAGGGCACAGATGCTGCGCACCACGTCGATGTTCGTCTGTTCGTTGTGTCCGCCAATGTTGTACGTCTCGCCGACGACACCTTCGGTGACTACTTTGAGCAACGCTCGTGCGTGATCCTCGACGAACAGCCAGTCGCGGATCTGCAGGCCGTTTCCGTAGACCGGCAGCGGTTTGCCGGCCAGCGCGTTGAGAATCACCAGCGGAATCAATTTTTCGGGGAAGTGGAACGGGCCATAGTTGTTCGAGCAGTTGGTCAGCAATACCGGCAGCCCGTAGGTGCGCTGCCATGCGCGGACGAGGTGGTCCGAGGCCGCTTTGCTGGCGGAGTACGGTGAGCTTGGCGCGTACGAAGTCGTTTCGGTGAACAGATCATCGACACCGTGCAGGTCGCCGTAGACTTCGTCGGTGGAGATATGGTGGAAGCGGAAGGCGCTTTTTTCCGGCTCGGCCAGCGTGTGCCAGTAGGCGCGAGTGGCTTCCAGCAGGCTGTAGGTGCCGACGATATTGGTTTGAATGAAGTCCGAAGGCCCATCGATGGAGCGGTCGACATGGGACTCAGCCGCCAGGTGCATGATGGCGTGTGGCTGGAAACGTGTCAGTACGGCGCTCACGGTGGCTTGGTCGACAATATCGGCCTGCACGAACTCGTAGCGAGTGTCGGTGGCAATGCTGGTCAGCGATTCGAGATTGCCCGCATAGGTCAGTTTGTCCAGGTTGAGCACTTCATGCTCGGTGTGCCGAATCAGCTGGCGAACCAGGGCAGAGCCGATGAAACCGGCGCCGCCGGTGATAAGAATACGCATGTGGGCCAGCCTTTTTTTCCGTCAGACGATATAGCGAAGATCATAGCTTGTCGGCAGGAGAGTGGTGGTGCAAGAGGGTTGTGTCTGCAATTTGGGTTTTGTGGCGTAAACAGGGGGTTGATTATCGACCGATGCGGTGGCGATATAAGCGCCTAATAAAATTTCAGGGGTTGTTGTATGCCGCTCGCCACGTTGATTCATCGCGCCAGTTTGCCCAGCCCGCAAGTGTCTGCGGCGCAAGCGCTTGAGCTGCTCGAGGGGCATTACGGGCTGAGCGCAAAGCTGCAGGCGCTCGGCAGCCAGCAAGACCTGAACTTCCGCGTTGACAGTAAGCATGGGCGTTTCGTCCTGAAAATCTGCCGGGGCGACTATTCGGTGCTGGAGCTGCAAGCCCAGCATGCCGGGCTCAAGCATCTGGCCGAACACTCCGGTGTGCCGGTGCCGCGAGTGATTGCCGCGCAAAGCGGCGCCGACCTGCTGTCACTGGAAATCGACGGGCAAGCGGTGCACGTACGCCTGCTCGAATACATCGAGGGCCAGTCGCTTACACATCTCGATCATCTGCCCGGATCCGTGGTGGCCGGTTTCGGCCGGCTCTGCGGCGAAATGGACCTGGCGCTGGCCGCTTTCGATCATGCGGGCCTTGAGCGCACCCTTCAGTGGGACGCCCGCCACGCGAATGCGTTGATCGCGCATTTGCTGCCGGTGATTGAAGATGACCGGCAACGCGCGTTGATCGCCGAAGTGGCCGAACAGGCCGAGCGGCATTTGCAGCCGCTGGTGGACAAGTTGCCGGTACAGGCCATTCACATGGACATCACCGACGACAACGCGGTCTGGCAGCGCGATGCGCAACGCCAGTGGCAATTGCGGGGCGTGATCGATTTTGGCGATCTGGTCCGCACGTGGCGCATTACCGACCTGTCGGTGACCTGCGCGGCGCTGCTGCACCATGCCGGAGGCGATCCGTTCTACATTTTGCCGGCGGTTCAGGCTTATCACGCGGTCAATCCGTTGCAACACGAAGAGCTGCTGGCGCTGTGGCCATTGATCGTTGCGCGGGCGGCGGTGCTGGTGCTCAGCGGCGAGCAGCAGGTCAGCATCGACCCGGGTAATGCCTACAGTCGCGACAACCTGACCCATGAGTGGGAGATTTTCCGCGTGGCCACGTCGGTGCCGTTGGCGTTGATGGAAGCGGCGATCCTCACCTCGGTGGGGCACAGCCTGCCGGACATCGGCAGCGAAGGCTTCGCACCGCTGCTGCCGAGCCTGGTCGGGCGTGAATTTGCCTTGATCGATCTGGGCGTATTGAGCCCGCATTTCGAGGCCGGTAACTGGGAACAGGAGGGGATCGATCAGCGTCTGTTGAGCGAAGCGGCTGCGGCCCACGGCTTGGCAGCGAGCCGTTATGGACAATACCGTTTGTCCCGCACACGCCCGGACAGTGCGACGGAACCAGACACCTGCCCGTTGCACGTCGAGCTGCGGGTGCCTCATGGCACTGCGGTCGAATCGCCGTTTGCCGGGGTTGTGCATCAACCGGCGCCGGGTGTGCTGCAACTGGACGGCCCGCAGTTGAGCGTGCGGTTGTGGGGCGTGACACCGTCGCTGCACACCGGTGCAGCCTTGGTCAAAGGCCAGGTGTTGGGTTCGGTCAGCGGCCCGTTGCGGGTGCAGTTGTGCCGAGGCGCGGCGCTCGATGCGCCGTTGTTTTGCACGCCTTCGCGCGCGGCCGCCTGGCAAGTGTTGTGCCCGTCGCCGGCAGCGTTGTTGGGTCTGGCGTGCGATGCCGAGGCAGAGCTCGATGCGCAGACTTTGCTGGCGCGCCGCGACGCCAGTTTCGCCCGAACCCAGAAGCACTATTACGTCGACCCGCCGCGCATTGAGCGCGGCTGGCGCAATCACTTGATCGATATGCAGGGCCGCTCCTACCTCGACATGCTCAACAACGTCGCGGTGCTTGGCCACGGTCATCCGCGCATGGCCGCGGTCGCCAGTCGTCAATGGTCGCTGCTCAACACCAACTCGCGGTTCAACTACGCAGCGGTTGCCGAGTTTTCCGAGCGCTTGCTGAAACTGTCGCCGGAGGGCATGGACCGGGTGTTCCTGGTCAACAGCGGCAGCGAGGCCAACGACCTGGCGATCCGTCTGGCGTGGGCCTACAGCGGCGGTCGCGACATCATCAGCGTGCTGGAGGCGTATCACGGCTGGACCGTGGGCGCGGACGCGGTCTCGACCTCGATCGCCGACAACCCCAAGGCCTTGAGCAGCCGTCCCGACTGGGTGCACCCGGTAACCGCGCCGAACACCTATCGCGGCGAATTCCGTGGCCCGGACAGTGCGCCGGATTATGTGCGCAGCGTCGAACACAACCTGGCGAAAATCGCGGCGCAGCAACGCCCGCTGGCCGGTTTCATCTGCGAACCGGTGTATGGCAATGCCGGTGGTATTTCGCTGCCGCCGGGTTACCTGAAACAGGTCTATGCAATGGTCCGTGCGCAGGGCGGTGTGTGCATCGCCGACGAAGTGCAGGTGGGTTACGGCCGCATGGGCCATTTCTTCTGGGGCTTCGAAGAGCAGGGTGTGGTGCCGGACATCATCACCATGGCCAAAGGCATGGGTAACGGCCAGCCGCTGGGCGCGGTGATCACCCGTCGGGAAATCGCCGAAGCGCTGGAGGCCGAGGGCTACTTCTTCTCGTCGGCGGGGGGCAGCCCGGTCAGTTGCCAGATCGGCATGGCCGTTCTGGATGTGATGGAGGAGGAAAAACTCTGGGAAAACGCCCAGGTCGTGGGCGGGTATTTCAAGGAGCGTCTTGAGGCGCTGATCGACAGTCATCCATTGGTAGGCGCGGTGCACGGTTCCGGTTTTTATCTGGGCGTGGAGTTGATCCGCAACCGCGAGACCCTGGAGCCGGCGACCGAGGAAACGACGGCGCTGTGTGACCGGTTGCGGGAGCTGGGGATTTTCATGCAGCCGACCGGTGATTTCCTGAACGTCCTCAAGATCAAACCGCCGATGGTTACGTCGCGCCAGAGTGTGGATTTCTTTGTCGACATGCTGGCGAAGGTGTTGGGGGAGGGGTTGTAAGGTTTGAAATCGCTTTCGCGGGCAAGTCGGATCGCCGCACCGCTCGCTCCTACAGGTCCGGGTCGGTCGCAAAAATTGCGTATGACACGGACCTGTAGGAGCGAGGCTTGCCCGCGAAAGCGCCCATCAATACACCGACAAATACCGATTATTATCTGGTTTAAGCGCTGTTGTTTTCGACAGAAGGAAGATTAATCGCTTTTAAAGCCGATTTTTATCGGCTATAAAGTCGCCATTGCCGCGGCGTGTCTCTTCACGTCCGGCGCTTCCCTTTCTGTCATCGGTCGATGCCAAACTCGACCCACAGCACTTGCCCGGAGATGATTCATGAGCCGTATCGTTACCGTCGCCGCCACCCAGATGGCCTGTTCCTGGGACCTTGAAGCCAACCTCGAAACCGCTGAAAGGCTGGTCCGTGAGGCTGCGGCCAAAGGCGCGCAGATCATCCTGATCCAGGAACTGTTCGAGGCGCCGTACTTCTGCCAGAAGCCGAACCCGGATTACCTGCAACTGGCCACGACGGTTGAAGACAACGTCGCCATCAAGCATTTCCAGAAAGTCGCCAAAGAACTGCAAGTAGTGCTGCCGATCAGCTTCTACGAGCTGGCCGGCCGCGCGCGTTTCAACAGCATCGCGATCATCGATGCCGACGGCTCCAACCTCGGGATTTATCGTAAAAGCCACATCCCGGACGGCCCTGGCTATCACGAAAAGTATTATTTCAATCCGGGCGATACCGGCTTCAAGGTGTGGAACACCCGCTACGCGAAAATCGGCGTGGGCATTTGCTGGGACCAGTGGTTCCCGGAGTGCGCGCGCAGCATGGCGTTGCTGGGTGCGGAAATTCTGTTCTACCCGACCGCCATCGGCAGCGAGCCGCACGACAAGACCATCTCGTCCCGCGATCATTGGCAGCGTGTGCAACAGGGCCATGCCGGTGCCAACCTGATGCCGCTGATCGCCAGCAACCGTATCGGCAATGAGGAGCAGGACGGGTACGACATCACCTTCTACGGCTCGTCGTTCATCGCCAACCAGTTCGGCGAGAAGGTTCAGGAACTCAATAAAACCGAAGAAGGCGTATTGGTTCATCGCTTCGACCTCGACGAACTGGAGCACATCCGCAGCGCATGGGGCTCGTTCCGTGATCGCCGCCCGAACCTATACAATGCGCTCAAAACCCTCGACGGTTCCCTGGAGTCCTGACCGCATGACCACTTTAAACAGCACCCCGCGCGCCGACGGCTTCTACATGCCCGCCGAGTGGGCGGCGCAAACCCAAACCTGGATGATCTGGCCAGAGCGTCCGGACAACTGGCGCCTGGGCGGCAAACCGGCGCAAGCCGCACACGTGGCGGTGGCCAAGGCCATTGCGCGTTTCGAACCGGTGACCGTGGCGGTGTCCACCGGTCAATACGAAAACGCTCGGGCGCGTCTCGACGTGCCGAATATTCGTGTGGTCGAGATGTCCAGCGACGACGCCTGGGTCCGTGACACCGGCCCGACATTCGTCATCAATAACAGCGGTGAAGTCCGCGGCGTGAACTGGGATTTCAACTCCTGGGGCGGCTTTGACGGTGGGTTGTATTCGCCTTGGAACCGCGACTCGCAGGTCGGCGGCAAGATACTCGAGATCGAGCGCAGCCCGCGTTATCGCACCGAGGGTTTTGTGCTCGAGGGCGGTTCGATTCACGTGGATGGCGAAGGCACGCTGATCACCACTGAAGAATGCCTGCTCAACCGCAATCGCAACCCGCACATGAACCGTGCGGAAATTGAAGCGATGCTCAGCGCGAATCTGGCTGTGGATAAAATCATCTGGCTGCCGGACGGTTTGTTCAACGACGAAACCGACGGCCATGTGGATAACTTCTGCTGCTACGTGCGTCCGGGCGAAGTATTGCTGGCCTGGACCGACGACCCGCAAGACCCGAATTACCCGCGCTGCCAGGCGGCGATGAAGGTGCTGGAAAGCAGCACCGACGCCAAGGGTCGCCCATTCACGGTGCACAAGATGCCGATTCCGGGGCCGCTGTATGCGACCGAAGAAGAGTGCGCCGGTGTCGATCCGGTGGACGGAACTCAGGAGCGCAATCCGACCGTGCGTCTGGCTGGTTCCTACGTGAACTTTCTCATCGTCAACGGCGGCATCATCGCGCCAAGTTTCGACGACCCGCTGGATGGTCCGGCCAAAGAGATTTTGCAGAGCCTGTTCCCGCAACACGAAGTGGTGATGGTGCCGGGCCGCGAACTGTTACTGGGAGGCGGTAACATCCACTGCCTTACCCAACAACAGCCCGCGCCGCACAAGGAGTGAGTGGGGTTGTAACAGCTTGAGTTGATTGCTAAATCGCTCAGGCAAACGTTTTCCCCGTACGCCTCGCAGAAAGCCCGCAGCCCGTCAGGACTGCGGGCTTTTTTTGTATCCGCTCGTCGACCATCCAGACACATTGGCACAGCTCTTGTATCTCACCAGGTGTAGACAGGGAGGGGGAGGACTTCGATGTTCTGTCATAAACCTTGGATAAGTTAGCCGCTCACAAACCAGGAGAGAGCGCGGAAATGAACGCCGAAATGAATGTGGTGAGCGAGCGGGCATTGCATCCCCTGGCAGTAAAGAACAGCGATTCGCTCCAGATTCTGGCGCACTGGTTGAAGTCCAATGGAACGCGTCAGATCAGGGAACCTGATCCGCGCCGGATGATGATCGAGCGTTACCCCGCTGGTTTATTCAGCGAAGCGGAACTGGAAGCGTTGTGGGATGTGATGGAAGGATAAGAAGAAAAACAACGGATTGATAAAAGCGCTGCCGGGAGGGCGGCGCTTTTTTTATGCCTGCAGGTTTTTCCGGTATTTACACAAATCCCTGTAGGAGCTGGCTTGCCAGCGATGGCGGTTTTTCATCCAGCATCAATGTTGAATGTTATGGCCTCATCGCTGGCAAGCCAGCTCCTACAGGGAGGTAGTTTGATGTCTGGATCTTTGGTGTTTAGAAGCTGTAAGTCCCGGTCACCACCACGCTGCGCGGTTCACCCGGCTGAATCTGCGCCGCGCTGGTGGCCGACGAGTAATAGGTTTTGTCGCTGATGTTGTTCAGCGCCGCACGCAAATCCCAATCCTTCTGACGGAACCCGGCCAACGCATCCCAACGGCCATAACCCGGCAGTACGGTGGTGTTGAGGTTGTCGGCGTAACGCTGGCCGACCAGGGTCAAACCGGTTTCGGCGTACCAGCCCATTTCCGGTTTCCAGGTCAGGAACAGGCTGCCGTTGTGCTTGGCCACGTTGCTGATGCGCTTGCCTTCAAAGCCGTTGTTGTCCTTCTCGACCGTCGCGTCCTGCACGCCCACGCCACCGCGCACGTACCAGTTGCCGACAATCTTGCCGGTGCCGGTCAGCTCGATCCCGCGGGAACGTTGTTTACCGGTAAGCAAGGTAATGGTCGGGTTGAGCGGATCGCTGGTGCGACGGTTGTAGAGCTCCAGTTCGTAGATCGCCAGCGTGGTGCTCAGGCGATCATCGAGCCAGTCGCTCTTCACGCCGATTTCCTTCTGCTTGGTCAGCTCGGGGCTCAGGTCGTTGGTGTTGCCGGCAGCGCCAGGCGTGATGCCGATCAAGCCACCGCCCACCGGGGAAAAGGTCTTGGTCCATGACGCATAGAAGGAGTGATTCTGCAGTGGCGTCCAGACCAGTCCTACACGTGGGCTGGTGCTGTGGCTGTCGCGGTCCTCGGAAATGTCCCGCAGGTTGTTGGTCGATTCGATGTCGAAGGTGTCGTAACGCAGACCGCCCAACAGTTGCCATTCATCGTTCAGGCGCAGTTGGTCCTGCACGTACACCGCACGGCTTTCGACTTCGGTGTGGTTGTCGCTGGACACCTGCATGCGTCCGGTGTGACGCAAATTGCGATTAGGGCTGTTCAGGTTCAGCGCCGGAACGGGCCGACTGCCGGGGCCGGTCGTGGCGGCGGTGTACAGGATCGGGTCGCGGCGCTGGCTGCCGATTTCGATGCCGGTCAGCAATCGATGCTCAAGGCCAAAGGTATCGAAACCACCCTCCAGCTCAACGTTGTTAAACACGTTGCGGGTATTCAGGTCCTGCTGCCAGTGCTGGCGCGTGACCGAGTTGGTCGCCGGGGTGTAGCCGATCAGGTAGGTGTTGTCGAAATCGCTGTTGAGCTTGAACACACCCAAGGTCTGACGCAGCTGCCAGTTCTCGTTGATGTCATAGCTGAGTTTCGAGCGCAGGGATTGCGACTTGTCATCGATGAAATCGTTATCGCTGCCGTAGGTCGTATCCCGTCCGACATCGGCCGGGCGTCCGTTGACACCGGGAATTCCGCGATCCGGCGTACGGTTGTAGCGGCTGTATTCGTACTGCACCAACCAGTTCAGGTCGGGTGTCAGTTGCCAGCTCATCGACGGCGCGAACAACTGGCGATTGCCGCTGACGCCATCGCGGAAACTGTTCTGATCCATGTTGCCCATGTTCAGACGCAGGCTGATGTTCTCGCTGGGGTCAGTGCTCAGGTCCGCGTAAAGGCTGCGCAAATCGTTGCTGCCACCCTGGGCTTCGATGGTCGAACGGCGGCCGAATTCCGGCAACTTGCTGACCCGGTTGACGATCCCGCCCTGGCTGCCACGGCCGTACAACACCGCCGCCGGCCCCTTGAGGACTTCGATGCGCTCGATGTTGTGCAGGTCGCGCACGTACTGGCTGTCGTCCCGAATACCGTCCAGGTAAAAGTCGTTGCTGGCGTCGAAACCGCGAATGCGCAAGCTGTCGAAACGGGTGTCGGCGCCGCTGCTGACGTTGGGCATTCCGCTCAGCGCCGTGCCCAGATCGTTGGTCCCGTAATCGACGACGTTCGAGGTTTTTATCGAGTCGATGGCTTGTGGCACGTAGCGTACCGGCGTGGCCGTGCGGGTCGCTGTGCTGGTTTCTTTCACACGTGGATCGTCAGCCTCTGCTTCGGCGCTGATCGAGGTTGCCGGCAGGGTTGTAGGCGCGGCGTAGGAAAAACCGGCAGATAGCAAGGCAGAGAGCCCAAGACTGAAGGGCGTAAGACGAAAAGGGGCAGGCATTAAGGACGCATCCGTAGGATTTTGGGTAGTATCGTGAAGGGTGCGAATGGTAATGCTTGCTATTTACTTTCGTGAATTATTCCTGAGAAGTTCCTTTGTTTGATTGTTTCAATTTGTGTCGTAGTTGTTACAGGAAGGATTTGCAGCATTCGACCGATTCATGAAACAGACTGAAAGCCATTCCGGCGTTTTTCAGAAACTGTCGCAGGGCTAACCTGCCGGCATCGATTTTTCCTGACTTTTTGCCGGAGCCTTCCCATGATCCTTCACTACATTTACGACCCGTTGTGCGGCTGGTGCTACGGCGCAAAACCATTGGTGCAAGCCGCTCAGGCCGTTCTGCCGGTGATTGCCCATGGCGGCGGCATGATGACCGGCGCCAACCGCCAGAGGGTCTCGCCACGTTTGCGTGACTACGTGATGCCCCACGACCGGCGCATCGCCGAGTACACCGGTCAGCCATTCGGCGAAGCGTATTTCGAAGGGTTGCTACGTGATGAAACGGCGGCGTTCGATTCCGCTCCGCCGATTGCCGCCGTGCTCGCGGCGCAGCAGATCGCTGGCCGTGGACTGGAGTTGTTGGGCCGTTTGCAGAGCGCGCATTACGTGGAAGGGCGGCGTATCGCCGATGAAGCCGTGTTGATCGAACTCGCCAACGACATCGGCCTGGAAGCCGAAGCCTTCTTGTCAGCGTTTGAAAACGCCGATACCGATGGCCACATCAAATCCAGTCGCGCCTTGTTGGCCAACGTCGGCGGCCATGGTTTCCCGACCTTCGCCCTGGAGCAGGATGGCCAGTTCACGTTGATCGACATCAGCCCGTGGCTGGGCAAGCCGCAAGCCTTCGCGGCATGGCTGAGTCAATCGCTTCCCGCAGACGCCGCGACATCCGAGTTTCAAGCCTGTGGCCTCACCGGCTGTGCCCACTGAATTCTCCCGGAGCCTCTCATGGATAACCTGAGCCTGATCAAAAGCACCTACGAAGGCGCCAACTCCCAGGAAAATGCGCGCAACACCGCCGCAGCCCTGGCCGATGACGTTCGCTGGACCGAAGCCGCAGGCTTTCCCTACGCCGGCACCTACGTTGGTTTTGACGCCATCGTCGAGAACGTCTTCAAGCGTCTGGCCACCGAATGGGAAGGTTTTCAGCTGAAGATCGAGGACTACGTCGCACAGGGAGACAAGGTGTTTGCCTACGGCAATTACAGCGGAGTCTACAAAGCCACCGGCCGCTCGATGAATGCTCGCGTCGCCCATTTGTGGACCATCGCCAATGGCAAAGTTACCCATTTCGAACAATTCGTCGACAGCCACACCGTGCAGCTGGCAATCGTAGACAAGTAATTTCTTAGACGATTTTCACCTAATCACAGACGATTCATGAAATTGACACATGGTTAAGGGCGCGGATAGGATTCGCCCCAACGCCTGTGGCTAACCGCCATGACTCAAAAAAATAAAAAGGCCCGCTCCACGATTTATCGTGGGCGGGCCTTTTTGTTTTCGGGTGAAAAAAGAGTGCGATAGCGCCGTTTCAGCCGTTCGACACAGCGCGTATCAACCCGAAATAAGGAAAAGAACAAAATGTTGAATAAGCGAATCAGCCTGATCGCTCTGGGGATGTTGAGTGCGACACAGGCCATGGCTAACGACCAGGCCGAATCCAAGGGTTTTGTTGAAGACAGCAGCCTCAAAGTGCTGCTGCGCAATGCCTACATCAATCGTGACTACAAAGACAGTCGTGAGGACAAAGCCGAGTGGGGCCAAGCGGCCATCGGCACGTTCTCGTCCGGTTTCACCCAAGGCACCGTCGGTGTGGGTGTGGATGCGTTCGGTCTGTACGCACTGCGTCTGGATGGCGGCAAGGGTCGCACCGGCGCGCAAGGCATCGACTTCTTCAAGAAGGGCGACAGCGGCAACGCGGCTGACGACCTGTCGAAGGGCGGCGCTGCGGTCAAATTCCGTCTCTCCAGCACCACGCTGACTTACGGTGACCAGATGCCGGCCCTGCCGGTGTTGAGCTACGACAACGTGCGCCTGCTGCCGGAAAGCTATACCGGCACGCTGATCACCTCCAAGGAGATCAAAGGCCTGGAACTGAACGCCGGTCGCTTCACCGCCGAATCGCGCAAAAGCGCGGAAGGCCGTGACAGCGGTGGCCTGAAGTCGATCAACGTATTGGGCGGTAGCTACCAGTTCACCGAGCAGTTCAAGGCTGCGGTGTACGCGTCCGACGTTGAAGACGTGTTGAAGAAGCAATACGTGAACGCCAACTACGTGTTCCCGATCGACAAGGATCAGTCCCTGACCCTCGACTTCAACGGCTACCGCACCAAGCTGGACGATTCCTACGTCCGCGAAAGCGGTGCCACTGGCGACGACAACAAGATCTGGAGCCTGGCAGCCACCTTCGCCACCGGCCCGCACTCGTTCACCGTCGCTCACCAGCGCAGCACCGGCGACAGCAACCTGGGCTACGCCTACGGCGGCTATCAGAAAGATCAAGGTCGCGTCGGTGACGGTGGCAACACCATCTACCTGGCGAACTCCTACTGGTCCGACTTCAACGCTGAAGACGAGCGCAGCTGGCAGGTCGGCTACGGTCTGGACTTCAGCACGTTCGGCGTTCCGGGCCTGAGCTACAACGTGGCTTACGTGCGCGGCGACAACATCACCACTTCCACCAGCGAAGGCGGTACCGAGCGCGAAATCTTCAACCAGTTCAAGTACGTCGTGCAAAGCGGCCCGGCCAAAGACCTGAGCGTGAAACTGCGCAGCTCGATCCTGCGTGTTTCGCAGAAGTCGAGTGAGTACAACGTCAGCGGCAACGAAGTCCGTGTGTTCGTCGACTACCCGATCAACATTTTCTGATGATCGGTTGCAGTATCGAGGCCTGATTAGAGGCTGAGAACGAAGAAGCCCCGACTGGTTCGGGGCTTTTTTGTGGGCGGCGCGAGGCTCTAGGTCGCGGCAAGTGCGTCAGGTGCTCAACGACTACCGACGCAAAATGATCAAAACGAGCATTCATAATGATTGATTTGCGCAATCTGTAAGGGTGGCATAAGATTATTTTGACTGAATCAATCACTCTTGTGATCAGTTCAGTCAGTTTCGAGGTGAAACACGTCTTACCCCACAATTATAAAAGGAGACCCTCGTGGCCCAATTTCCTATCAAGCGCACCATAGAACGCATTCCGGGCGGCATGATGATCGTGCCCCTGCTGATCGGTTCGCTGGTCGCCACCTTCATGCCTGATACGCCCAAGTTTTTCGGCTCCTTCACCAACGCGCTGTTCACCGGAGCGTTGCCTATCCTCGCGGTGTTCTATGTGTGCATGGGCGCGAGCATCAACATCAAGGCCACGCCTTACCTGCTCAAGAAGGGCGGCACGCTGCTGATTACCAAAGTCGGCATCGCCGTGCTCATCGGTATCGTGCTCGGGCATTTCCTGGGTGAACAGCCGATTTCGTCAGGCCTGTTCGCCGGTATCTCGACGCTGGCGGTAGTCGCCGCGATGAACGACACCAACGGCGGCTTGTACATGGCGCTGATGGGGCAGTACGGCCGCTCCGAAGATGTCGGTGCCTACTCGGTCATGTCCCTGGAGTCCGGCCCGTTTCTGACCATGGTCACTCTCGGCATCGCCGGCCTGTCGGCGTTCCCGTGGCCGACGCTGGTGGGAAGCATCCTGCCGCTGGCGCTGGGCATGTTGCTGGGCAATCTCGACCGCGACATGCGCGACTTCCTGGCCAAGGCCGTTCCGGTGATGATCCCGTTTTTCGCTTTGGCACTGGGCGCAAGTCTGGATCTGCACAACGTCTGGCAGGCTGGTTTGCTGGGTCTCGGCATGGGTGTCGCCGTCGTTGTGTTGACTGGCATTCCGCTGTTCTTCGCTGATCGTTTGACCGGTGGCACGGGCGTCGCGGGTGTCGCTGCGGCTACCACCGCCGGGAACGCCGCAGCCGTTCCTGCGCTGATCGCGGCGGCCAATCCGGTTTACGCCGAAGCGGCCAAGAGCGCGACCATATTGGTAGCCGCCTGCGTGGTGGTCACCGCGATTCTTGCGCCGATACTCACTGCAGCCGTCGCCAAGCGCGTACAAAAGCGCAACCCTGTCGTCATCCCTGAGCAGGAGATCGAACCTCAAAAGCAGGAGGCGTTGCGATGAGGATTCTGATCATCGCCGATGATCTGTCCGGCGCGGCGGATTGCGCCATCGGCTTTGCGAGTGTGGGGCTGCAAACTGTCGTCACGCTCGATCCTTTGAATGACAAGGCCGATGCTCAGGTGATCGCTGCTGATACGGACACTCGCCGCCTCTCTGCGGCGCAGGCTGCCGAGCGCACCGTTGCTGCATTCAAGGCGCTGCATCAGCCTGGGCAGCGGTTGTACAAGAAAATCGATTCGACCTTGCGCGGTAACTGGGCAGCGGAAGTCGCTGCCCTGCAACCCTTGGCCGGCCTGGCGATCGTTGCCCCGGCATTCCCTGCTACGGGACGCACGTTGCGCGGCGGTCGGGTCTTCGTGAACGGTCAACCGCTGGAAACCACCGATACCTGGAAGCTCGAAAACGCTGATCGCCCAGCTGATGTAGAAGCGATGCTCATCGCCGCCGGCCTGAGCACCGCGAAACTGGACCTCGACACTTTGCGCGGCAACGAAAATGCGCTCGCGCAACACATTACCGAAGTCGCCCGCAGCGGCACACAAGCGCTGATCGTCGATGCACAAATCGAAGACGATCTGCTGACCCTCGCTCGCCTGACCGCGTCGATGGATCAGCCGCTGTTCTGGATCGGTTCGGGAGGCCTGGCGCGGGAAATCGCCAGCCTTCCGGATTTTTCAGAAACACGGTTCACGGCCATCGAACCGACCGCGCAGGAAAAAAACCAGGCGCCGATTCTGATCCTCGTCGGCAGCCTGTCCGGCGTCTGCGAGCGGCAATGCGCGCTGCTCAAGGAGCGCGGCGGTGTCAGCGAACTGGTCGTCCCGCCTAAGGTCCTTCGCCAGGGCGTCGCCCATGAAGATTGGGCAACCTGGCAGGCGCGCATTGGCGAGCAACTCGATGGCTGGAGCGACCTGCTGCTGCGCATCGGCCGCGATGACGCGTTCGATCCGCAAGAGGGCGCGCAACTTTCAAGCATGTTGGCCGTGTTGGTTGAACCGCACTTCGCCAAGGTCGGCGGCCTGATCGCCACCGGCGGCGAGACGGCCCGGGCCATTTTGACCACCGTCGGCATCGACAGCCTGCAACTCATCACCGAAATCGAGGCCGGCGTTGCCTTCGCCCGCCCGACTGTTTCCCGGCAAGGCCATCGTCCCGGCATCGTGACCAAGGCCGGCGCGTTCGGCACCGATCACGCTTTGTATGCGGCATGGCAACACCTGAGCGACAGCGCCGATCGCTCCTCGCCCCAACGCACACGAATCCAAGGACTCGAATGAACACTATGAGCAATTACCTCCCTATCATCGGCATCACCATGGGCGACGCCTCGGGTGTCGGTCCGGAAATCGTGGTCAAGAGCCTGACTCACGACATCGTCTATCAACAGTGCCGACCGCTGGTGATTGGTGATGCGCGCCGTCTCGAACAAGCCAATGTGATCGTCGGCGGCAGCGCCAAAATTCGCCGCATCAAGGACGCTTCCGAGGCACGCTACGAGACCGGCGTGATCGACTGCATCGACCTCGACCTGATCCCCGACGACCTGCCATTTGGTGTGCTGTCGCCTATCGCCGGTGATGCCGCTTATCAATACATCGCTCGTGCCGTGGAGCTGGCGCAGGCCAATCAAATTGACGCGATCTGCACCGCGCCGCTGAACAAGGAAGCGCTGCACGCCGGCGGCCACAAATACCCAGGTCACACCGAAATGCTCGCGCATCTGACCAACGTCGATGAAGTATCCATGATGCTGGTGGCACCGCAATTGCGGGTGATTCACGTCACGACCCACATCGGCATCATCGATGCGATCCGCAAGATCGAGCCGGGCCTGGTTCAGCGCACCATCGAGCGTGGCAACGCGACATTGATCAAAGCCGGCATCGCCCGCCCGCGCATTGGCGTGTGCGGGATCAACCCGCATGCCGGTGAAAACGGCCTGTTCGGTTACGGCGAAGAGGAAGAAAAAATCATCCCGGCGGTGAAGCTGTTGCAGGAGCGCGGCCTCGACGTCACTGGCCCGCTGCCGGCCGACACCCTGTTCTTCCGCGCCGGACGCGGCGACTTCGATCTGGTGGTCGCGATGTATCACGACCAGGGCCACGGCCCGGTCAAGGTGCTCGGCCTGGAAGCGGGCGTGAACGTCACCGTCGGCCTCGACGTGATCCGCACCTCGGTCGACCACGGCACCGCGTTCGACATCGCCGGCAAAGGCATCGCCGATGAGCGCAGCCTGCTCGAAGCGCTGCGCCAGGGCGCGGAACTGGCTACGCGACGGGGATGAGCCGCAGGGGCGCTGTCGTGTAAGATCGACCACCGTCCACCGTGCGAGACCCGCCATGAAAGCCTCCGAACGCCACCGCGCCATCCTCGACCTCGTACGCATCGGCGATGCCAACGTCGAGCAATTGAGCGCGGCCCTCGGGGTTTCGGAAGCCACGGTGCGACGCGACCTGACCATGCTCGCCAAACAACGGCACCTGGTGCGCACCTACGGCGGCGCCACCGCCGTGGTCGGCGTGCATGAACCGGAAGCTTCGCTCGAAGAGCGCAAAACCAGCCAGTGGGAACAGAAAGACGCCATCGCCCAAGCGGCGGCGGCGCATGTCCAGGACGGCGACACCGTCCTGCTCGACGGCGGCACCACCTGCGCCGCGCTGGCCCATCACCTGTGCTCGCGACAAGACGTGCACGTGGTCACCAACAACCTGCTGGCGGTGATGACCCTGGCCAATGCGCCGGGTATTCGCCTGACCCTGATCGGCGGTGACTTGCGCGGTTCGAGCATGAGCACATTGGGGCCGTTGGCGGAGTTGACGTTAAGTCGGCTGAGCGTCGACAAAGCCTTCCTCGGCGCGGACGGCGTGGTCGCGGAGTTTGGCTTGTGCGAAGCGAGCGCGCAGCAGGCCTATCTCAAGGAATGCATCATCAAACGGGCGGCGCAGATTGTGGTGCTCGCCGACACCGACAAACTCGGTCGTGCGCGGCAACAGCACTGGACGCCGATTGAGCGGGAGTGGCGGTTGATTACCGGTGCTACCGCCGATGAAGCTGCTCTCGCACCGTTTCACGCCCTCAAGCAAATCACCGT